>VFKT01000342.1 GCA_009885395.1 Deltaproteobacteria bacterium
GATGGACGCCGACGTCTGGGGGCCCGATGAATTGGTGGCGCGACTGGTTCAGTCACCGCAAGAAAATTGCCTGCTCCTCGATGGCCGTGCCAAGGCCAGCGGTGAGGAGCAGATGCTGATGGTGCGCGACGGGCGGGTGCACGATATTTCGCGCCGCCCCGGAGGCGATTGGGATCTGCTCGGCGAGTCGGTCGGCTTTCTTAAACTTTCGACTGAGGCGGCGCGGGAGTTTCGCGAGTTGTTGCGGGTCCGGATTGAGCGGGGTGATCTCGACCGCGAGCACGAAGAGGCCTACCCCGAGCTGATGGCGCGCGTCGTGATCGGTTTCGAACGGGTCGACGATCTCGACTGGACGGAGATTGATTTTCCCGAGGATCTCCAGCGCGCCCGCGAGCTGGCAGCCGCAGAGGGCTGAGGCCGATAAAATCGGCGCTGGACTCAAACCATTCCCTGAATTGGGACAGGATTCCTGCTCATGAGAAGATCAGCCTTCCAGCGCTCAGGAATTGCCGCGCCCGCGCGGGGTATCTTTCTGCCGGTCGATTGAAGGCGAGATCGGTCCGGCCTGTACCGAAAAGCGCCTTGCCGTGGACCGTGCCCACCAGCGGATCGGCCTCGAACCCGAGGGGTACATCGGTGCGTTCAGTCGCCTGTTGCGGATCGTGCTGCGGGTGTTGTTCCCCGAGACTGGCCCGCCCAAGCCGCGAATTGATGCCGCCCGAGTCGCTCATCAAGATTTTTTCTACGATCTGTCGCTGGCGATCGACGCCTATATCGATGTGGCCGCCGCGTCGGTGTGCGGCACCAACAGAGCTTAAATTTTTAAACGACGAAGCACGCGGTCGGCAGCGGTGCCCAGCAGCAGCGAACTCACCGTCGAGTGGCCGTACGAACCGGGCACGATCATGCTCGCCCCGCTCGCTTCGGCGGCTGCAAGAATCTCGGCCACGGGCGTGCCCTCGCGCAACAGGGCCTGAACGCGGCAGCCCTGCGTCTCCAGTTGGGCCTGGGTTTTCTGCAATTGGCGGCTCGCCCAGGTCAGATGCTCGGTGGCCAAGCTCGATCCGGCCACCGTCGCGGCGACTTCGTCGACGTAGACCAGGACGATCTCCGCCTTGAGCCCCCGGGCAAGCTCGCAACTCAGGCGGAGCGCGTCGTCGGAGTTCTCGGAAAAATCGAGGGCGAGGAGAATGCGTTGGATTTCTTGCATCGTGTCTTGCTCCGGGTCGAGGTGGTGCAAGCGACGCAACATGGCTGCGGACGGCGTAGAGCGGGCCTTTCCGCGGCGCGGGGGAAAGTTCATTCCAGCCGGGAGGACGATCGCGGGCCTTGGTTCCTGTCCGTCGGAGCGGCCCGCCACGGTCGGACCCGTCGAGGAGATCTGGGGCAGGTGCCTCTCACGAGCGGGGCGCGGGCTCTGGCATGGGCTCGGCGCCGAGCCCTCCCTTGTCGAGAGAGGCGGTGCGAGGCCGCCCGACAACTCAAAATCGAAAAGGCCATGAGTGAAACGATCTTCCCGGTAGTGCTCGGGGCAATCGTGGCGGCGATCGCCCGTGCCTTGGCGGTCCTGATCGCGAACGCACCGACCCACGAACCCAGGCACTGAACGGGCTTGCAGCCAGACCGGGGACCATCCGGGCGCGCCGCTTGCACAGCCACGCCCGACCTTGGCACGGAGCAGGTTGCAGAAGCGCTGAGTGCCTCGCGGGCAACAACGCCGCAGCTCCCCTCCCGACCTGGACACCGAGCACCTTGCAGCCCAGACCGGAGCCGCCCCACGGGGCCTCGCCGAAGGAACCGCCGCGCGGGTCGCGGCCCGGTTCTGCGGGCTGGAGACCGTGCCCCATGATCTGGTAGCCGTGGCTCGAAATGCGCGGAACCTCGACGCCAGAGGCGAGCCGTCCGGATGCGGCCGAGATGCTCGTCGTCGAGGGCGGAAATGCTCTTTCGTCGGCACGGCTTGCGCGGCGACTCGCCGAGGTGCGAGCGCAGCTGCCGCAAATTGTCGCGCTCGAGGCGCGCTTCGTGCATTTCGCCAGGCTTGAGGCCGCACTCGATGAAGCGCAGCGCCAAAGGCTCGAGCGTCTGCTGACCTACGGTCCCCGTGCTGCAAATCCAGCCGGTCCGGCGGTTCAAAACGGGGAGGCCTTGTTGCTTGTCGTGCCGCGTCTCGGGACGATCTCGCCCTGGTCGTCCAAGGCCACCGAGATCGCCCGCATCTGTGGCCTTGGGGCGGTGCGGCGGATCGAAAGAGGCATCGCTTGGCGGGTGGTGGCCGGGGCCGGCTCGACGGCGGCACTCGCGACTGTGGCGGCCTTGCTGCATGATCGCATGACACAGACTGTGCTTGGCACGTTGCAGGCGGCGCGCGCGCTCTTCGAGGTGCAGGAACCGGCGTCGCTAAAATATGTGCCCTTGCATCGCGACGGTCGTGGCGCGATCGAACATGTCGATCGCGAACTCGGCCTCGCCCTGGCCCCTGACGAAATCGACTATCTGGTCGCGGCTTTCCGCGCGCTCGGGCGTGACCCCACCGATGTTGAATTGATGATGTTCGCCCAGGCCAACTCCGAGCATTGCCGCCACAAGATCTTCAACTCTGAATTTGTGATCGATGGCAAGGTCATGCCGCAGAGCCTGTTCGCGATGATCCGCCATACCGCGGCACAATCACCGGCGGGGCTGCTTTCGGCCTACCATGATAACGCCGCAGTGATGGCAGGCAGTCTGGCGTCGCGCTTCTTCCCGGATCCGACGAGCCGGGTCTGGCAGGGCGTCATTGAGAACATTGATATCCTGATGAAGGTCGAGACCCACAACCATCCGACCGCGATCTCGCCTCATCCAGGTGCTGCCACCGGTTCGGGTGGCGAAATTCGTGACGAGGGGGCCTTGGGGCGTGGCGCTCGTCCCAAGGCGGGACTTACCGGCTTCAGTGTTTCGAATCTCCGCATCCCCGGCTTCGAACAACCCTGGGAGCAGGACTACGGCCGGCCGGCGCGGATTGCTTCGGCGCTTGATATCATGCTGGAGGGGCCGATCGGCGGTGCCGCCTTCAATAATGAATTTGGTCGGCCTTGCGTGGTCGGCAGCTTCCGCACCTTCGAAATGGCGGTACCCGATGCCGACGGTCGGCCGCGGGTGCGCGGCTATCACAAGCCGATCATGCTGGCCGGCGGGCTGGGCAATGTGCGGCGCGGGCACGTCGACAAGCTGCCGATTTCTGACGGCGCGCCGGTCGTCGTGCTGGGGGGGCCGGCGATGCGGATCGGGCTTGGCGGCGGCGCGGCCTCGTCGATGGCGCAGGGCATCAGCCACGAAGAGCTGGATTTCGCTTCCGTGCAGCGTGACAATGCCGAAATTCAGAGGCGTTGCCAGGAGGTGATCGATTCGTGCTGGGCACGAGGCGACGCGAATCCGATCCTCTCGATCCACGATGTCGGCGCCGGCGGTCTCTCCAACGCCCTGCCCGAACTGGTGCATGGTGGCGGCAAGGGCGCCCGGTTCGAACTCCGGGATGTGCCCAATGCCGAGCCCGGCATGTCGCCTCTTGAACTTTGGTGCAACGAGGCTCAGGAACGCTATGTGCTCGCGCTCGACCCCGAGGGTCTCGCGAGCTTCGAGGCGATCTGCGCTCGCGAGCGATGCCCATTTGCGCTGGTCGGTCATGCCAACGCCGACGGGCGACTCGTCGTCACCGACCGCCAGCTCGGCGAGACCCCGATCGACCTGCCGCTGGAGGTCTTGCTCGGCAAAACGCCGCGCATGCGACGCGAGGTGACGCGGCTCCGTGAACCGCGTCAGGCGCTTGATCTGTCGGGCATGGATCTGCGTGAGGCCGCCTTGCGCGTGCTGCGTCTGCCCACGGTGGGCGACAAAACATTCTTAGTAACGATTGGTGATCGCACGGTCGGTGGCTTGATCGCCCGCGATCAGATGGTCGGACGCTGGCAGGTGCCGGTCGCCGATGCGGCCGTCATGCTATCTTCGTTCGAGGGCTTTGCTGGCGAGGCGATGGCCATGGGAGAGAAGGCGCCTGTGGCGCTGCTCGATCCGGCGGCGGCCGCCCGTCTGGCGGTGGCCGAGGCGGTGACGAATATCGCCTCGGCGGGGATCGAATCGACGGCAGCCATCCGGCTCTCGGCCAATTGGATGGCTGCTGCTGGAGCCCCGGGCGAAGACGCCGCCCTTTACGATGCCGTTGCCGCCGTAGCACTCGAACTCTGCCCCGCGCTTGGGATCGCCATCCCGGTCGGCAAGGATTCACTCTCGATGCGGACGGTCTGGGAGGAGGACGGCGAGTCGCGCAGCGTGACCGCACCGCTCTCGCTGGTGGTCACGGCTTTTGCGCCATTGACGGATGTTCGGCGGGCTCGCACACCCGAACTCGTGACGGATGCCGGGCCGACGCGGTTGGTCCTGATCGACCTCGCCGCGGGACGCCAGCGCCTTGGGGCCTCGGCCTTGGCGCAGGTTTTCGGCCAACTCGGCGACGAGCCACCCGACCTCGACGAACCGGCGCGCCTGCGCGGCTGCGTCGATGCCTTGTACGAATTGGGCAAGGCAGGCAGCGTGCTGGCCTGCCATGATCGCTCCGACGGTGGTCTTTGGGCGCTGCTCTGCGAGATGGCGTTCGCCGGTGGGACCGGGCTTGAAATTGATCTTGCAATACTGGGTGGAACCCCTCTGGGCGCACTCTTCAACGAAGAGCCGGGTCTCGTCGTGCAGGTCCGGGCCGAGAATCTTGACGCCGCTCAAACGGTTCTGGAGCGCCATGGCCTGAAAGGCTGTGTTTTTGATCTCGGCACGCTGCGCGACGACGCGCGAATCGTGGTGCGCTCTGCCTCGGTGAAGCTCCTCGACGAGAGCCGCTTCACGCTGCGTGAGGCCTGGTCGGAGACCACGCGCCGCATGCAGGGGCTGCGCGACGACCCCCTTTGCGCCGAAGAGGAGCACGCCGCCAGGTGCGATGCCGACGAACCGGGATTGGTCCCGAGCTTCGATCTGCTTGCTGCCAAGAGGTGGATGTCGGCGGCTCCGGCCGTACTCGGCCGGGCGCGGCCCCGGGTTGCGATCCTGCGCGAGCAAGGCGTCAATGGCCATGTCGAAATGGCGGCGGCCTTCGATTCTGCAGGTTTTGAGGCGGTTGACGTCCATATGACGGATCTGATCGACGCGGGCCTTTCGCTCGACCGTTTCCGCGGTCTCGTGGCCTGCGGCGGCTTCTCCTACGGCGATGTGCTCGGGGCTGGCGAAGGTTGGGCGAAATCGATTCTCTACAACGAGAGGGTGCGGCACGAGCTGAGCCGTTTCTTCCAGCGGCCCGATAGTTTTGCGCTTGGCGTCTGCAACGGCTGTCAGATGCTTGCCAATCTGCATGAAATCATTCCGGGTGCCGACGCCTGGCCGCGTTTCGTTCGCAACCGCTCGGATCAATTCGAGGCACGATTGGTACAGGTTAGAATTGAACGCTCGCCCTCGATCCTGCTGGCCGGCATGGAGGGGGCGTTGTTGCCGATCGCGGTCGCCCACGGCGAGGGTCGGGTCGAATCGGCCGATGCGCAAGCATTCAAGCGTTTAGAAGGTTCAGGCCTGGTGACGATGCGCTACGGCGACGCGAGCGGCCAGGTTGCCAGGCGTTATCCCGCGAATCCCAACGGTTCGCAGAATGGCATCACGGGTGTTTGCTCGGCCGATGGTCGGGTGACGATTTTGATGCCGCATCCGGAGCGCGTGTTTCGCGCCGAGCAGTTCTCGTGGCGGCCGCGCGATTGGGCGGGCGACAGCCCGTGGATGGGACTCTTCAGGAATGCGCGCCGCTGGGTCGATTGACGACGATGCCTTGATTCCCAGCGAAGCGCCCGCTCGTCGTGGGCGCAAGCCCTGGGATTTGCCGGAAGGGTTCACGGCATTGCGCCGGGTGCCGCCGCGGGTGGCGCTCGTCCATCATTGGTTGGTCACGCGCCGCGGTGGCGAGCGCGTGCTGGCCGAGCTTTGCCGCATCTTTCCGGACGCCCCAATTTTTACGCTTTTCGGTGACGGCAGCGCCATGCCAGAGCCGATCAACCAGCGCGAGGTGCGGACCTCGGTGCTCAACCCGCTGCGCCGCTGGCACGATCGGCTCGCCCCTCTCTTCCCCCTTGGCGTCCGCAGTCTCGACCTGCGCGGCTTCGATCTCGTGCTCTCAAGCGACGCTGCTTGCATGAAGGGCGTCACGGTCGATCGCGACGCGGTCCATCTTTGTTATTGCTACGCGCCGATGCGTTGGGCTTTCGATTTCCCGGAAACCTATTTGCGGGCCCAGCTTCCTGCCCTGCTGCGGCCACCGGCCCGCCTCGCGTTACGCGCGTTACGCGCCTTTGACCGCTCGGCGGCAATCGAGGTGGGTGCCTTTGCGACGTCGAGCCAGGCCGTGCGGGAACGCATCCGTCGCCATTATCGGCGCGACGCGGCCGTGCTGCCTCCTCCCGTCGACCTCGACTTTTTCACACCCGCGCCCGCGCCCGCGCCCCAGAGCGGACAGCAGCGTGGCGCCGAGTATCTCTGGGCGGGTCAACTCGTACCGTATAAGCGCCCAGACCTCGCCGTCGCGGCCTTCTCGGGCAGTGGCCGTCGTCTGCTGGTCGCGGGCGACGGCCCCCTGCGGCCTGCGCTGGAACGCGTTGCCGGTCCCGAGGTGCAATTCCTCGGCGCAGTGACGGATGACGAACTCCGCAGGCTTTACCGGACGTGCCGGGCCCTGATCTTCCCAGGCGAAGAGGATTTCGGCCTCGTCCCGCTGGAAGCGATGGCCTGCGGGCTACCCGTGCTCGCCCTCGGGGCCGGCGGCGCGCTCGAAACCGTGCGTGGACTCTGGCTGAACGAGGCACGGGCTGAACTCGAGGACGGGCTTGCCGATCCCACCGGGATCTTCCTGCCCCGCGCCGAAGTCGGTTTGTTGCGGCTGGCGCTGGAGGTTTTCGAGCGTGAGGCGGATCGTTTTCGCGAGCAGGCCTGCATCGATTGCGCCGCCCCCTTTGCCGCGGAACGCTTCCGTGAACAGATCCGCAGCTGGGTCGGTTTCGTCACCGGCTGGCAGCCGCCCCCGGTGCGGGCCGACGCGCCACGCAGGGCCGCATTGGCAGGAGAGGAAGGCCAATGACCCCGGGCGAACTTATGCTCGGGCCGACGGGCCACCCGGGCTGCATTGGCGTCCGAGTAGCCGGCCTTGGTATCGGGGTTTTGATGAAGAACGACCGGACGCGGCGATTCGGGGCCTGGGCTCTTATGGTGGCGCTTGCCTCGCTGGGGTTGCCCGGCCAGGCAGCGGCAGAGTGGAAATTTGGCGATTTCCGCAACGTCTTCGGTGATACGGCGACAGCCGTGCTCGAACCGGCCAAAGGGGACTCTGGTCTTGCGCTCTTCATCGCCTGCGACGGCGACCGCTGGCGGCGCGTGGCGCTGGGCCCGACCCCGTCCGCAACCACGAAACTGAGCCAGAAGGGCGAGGTGCGGACAGCGTTCAGCGGTGGGCCGGTGCAGGCCGGGCGTTGGAAGACGCGTCGCAGGCCCGATGGTGTGTTGATCTACGACGCCCCCCAGCCGACCGATCTGGCGCGCCGTCTGATGAGCGGGGGTGCCGCCGATTCCGATGCGATCTATCGTCTTGGCGTGATCACCGACAAGGGCAAAAAGTTGAGCCTTGATTTTCCGCTTGCCGGGCTCGCGCCCCTCGTGCGCAAGCATCTCTGGAAACCCTGCAAACTCGCGAACTATTTCCCTGAAGTGCCTTGATGTCAGCGGACTCGCAACAGCTGCCCGAAGCGGACGGGCAGGGGGCCGCGCCCGCCCAGCCGCGCCCGCCCGGCATCGTCGATTGCGCCCTCTATTCGGAGGGGAAGCGTCTCCGCACGCTCTCGCTCGACGAAATCCCGTCGGCGCTGGCGGAGTGCAGCGCCGAGGATAGCTCGCGGTTCGTCTGGATCGGCGTGTACGAGCCGGATGGGGCTTTGATGCAGCGGCTTTCGGTGGTCTTTGATCTGCACGAACTTGCGGTCGAAGACGCACTCCGGGCGCATCAGCGCACCAAGCTTGAGGAGTATGACGGCACGGTCTTTCTGGCTTTGCGAACCGCCCGCTGGGACGAGGCCGAAGACTGGATCGATCTCGGTGAGACCCAAATTTTTGCCGAGCGTTCGTTTCTTGTCACGGTGCGCCACGGTTCGGCGACTTCCTATGAGAGAGTGCGCAAGCGCTGTGAAGCTCAACCCGAACTCTTCCGTTTCGGCATGGCATTTGCCCTTTATGCAGTGCTGGACTTCGTCGTGGATGGTTATTTCCCGATCGTCGAGCGGCTTGAGGATCGTACCGACGAACTCGAAGCCGAACTTTTTACCGGCCACTTCGACGAGGAGACCAGTCGCCGGATCTTCGCCCTCCGGACCCAGATCAGTTCCATCAAGCGTGCTATGTTACCACTGGCCGATGCCGTCGATCGTATGCGCCGACCCGACGAGACCCGGATCCCCACAAGCGTTCGGCCCTATCTGCGCGACGTCCACGACCATGCGCTCCGCATCGCCGATACGGTCGAGCATCTGCGTGAGGTGCTGGGGTCGGCGGTCGAGGCCAACTTCGCACTGGTCTCGGTGCGGCAGAACGAGATCACCAAGCGCCTGGCGTCCTGGGCGGCCTTGATCGCCCTGCCGACCCTCGTTTCCGGGATCTTCGGCATGAACTTCGTCCACCTGCCGGGTCTCGAATCGAGGTTCGGGCCATCCGTCGTTCTGGTCGCGACCGTCTGCGTCTGCGGCTATTTGTACAACCGCTTCCGGGCCGCCGGCTGGCTTTAGCGCCGCCGGGCTCAGCTGGGCGGGCCGACGACAGCCGTTCTGTTAGAGCGCCTCGCCATGTCGCTTTCGATCGGAATCGTCGGTCTGCCCAACGTCGGGAAATCTACTCTTTTCAATGCGCTTTCGGGCGCCGGGGCCGAGGCCGCGAACTACCCCTTCTGCACTATCGATCCGAACGTCGGCATGGTCGGTGTGCCGGATCGTCGGCTCGATCGGCTGGTCGAGATGTTCCGGCCCAAAAGCATCGTCGCCGCGACCGCCGAGTTCCTTGATATCGCCGGGTTGGTCAAGGGCGCCAGTCAGGGCGAAGGCCTGGGCAACCAGTTCCTCGCCCATATCCGTGGCGTGGACGCGGTGCTGCACGTGGTGCGCTGCTTCGAGGACGACGAGGTGGTGCACGTGTCTGGGCAGATCGATCCGATCGACGATGCCGAAACGATCATGACCGAGTTGCTGCTGCGCGATCTGCAATCGGTCGAACAGCGACTTGATAAAGCCCGCAAGGCGGCGCGTGGCGGCGATGCCGACGAAAAGCGCATGGTCGCGCTGGTCGAGAGCGTCCTGCCGGGGATGCAGGCGGGGCGTCCTTTGCGTTCGCTTGGTCTTGACGCCGAACAGCTCATTCTGCTCGAACCGCTCCAATTGCTCACGGCAAAACCGGCGATGTACGCCGCCAACGTTTCAGAAGCGCAGCTTGCGGCCGGCCTCGACGATCCGCTGGTGGCACGTCTGGCCGAAAAGGCCCACGCCGAAGGCGCCGAAGTGGTGGTGGTTTCGGCCCGCATCGAAGCCGAGCTGCAGGCGCTTGAGCCGACAGAACGTGCCGAATTCCTCGAAAGCCTGGGCATCGAGGAGCCGGGCTTGAACCGGCTCATCCGCTGCGCGTATTCTTTGCTCGGCATGATCACCTTCTTCACGGCTGGCGAGAAGGAGGTGCGGGCCTGGGAAATCCGCAGCGGCACCCGCGCCCCCCAGGCGGCCGGCAAGATCCACAGCGATTTCGAGCGGGGCTTCATCCGCGCCGAAGTGGTCCCCTGGCAGACGTTGGTCGAACTCGGCAGCGAATCGGCCGCCCGCGCCAAGGGCCTGCTGCGGGTCGAGGGCCGGGACTACGTCGTCGCCGATGGCGACGTGATGCATTTCCGCTTCAACGTCTAGCCCGGGCCGGGCCCGCGCTGACGCATGGCCACCCGCACCGCCTCGACGTGGCCGTGGTGGCGCGACGAGGAGACCTCGAAGAGATCGGCAGCGGGCACGAGTTTTTCACCGCGCAAGACGGCGCGCAGAGCCTCCACCTGGTCCATCGACAAGGAGGAGAGGTTGGCGAGGGTGCGGTGCTATCTCCCCCTGACCTTCACCGCGCGATCAGCGGGTTCCAGACTTTCTGAAACCCGACCCCCTCGAAATCCTTCACGTTCGTGGTCGCAAACTGGGTAACGCCTTGGGCGATCATCGTGAGCGCACTGCGCACGTCGTAGAGGCGGCGGAAGGCGAAAGTCTTGGCCGTGGCCCTTTGCCAGAGGGCGTCGTGGAGGGCGCGGCTCTCGGAGGGGAAGCCGATTAATCGCCAGCGGGGATGTGTGCGGTAGGCCTGTACGACTTCCACGGATTCCGCGGCGTTCAGAGGGCGCCTGAGCACGGCGGGATTGCGCAGAAGGCCGTACAGTTCGGCCAGCATGAACTCGGAGATGGCGACCTCTTCGTCGCTTTGGATCGAGGTCACCCAGGCGTAGGCGGCGCGATGGCTGGGCGAGTCCTCGTTGAAAGCATGAAGCAGTATGTTCGTATCGATGGAGAGCATGAAGCTCACTTCTTGCGACGGCTGGTCATGGAAAGCTCGACCACGGTTGCCTGTGCCTGCGCCTTGATTTCGGCCTCGGTCAGCCCCTTCCAGCCAAGGTGACGCGGCTTGGGCGGCTGCCAATCATCTTTGCTGCCTGGGTTCTGGGCATACACGCTCAGGATGTACTCGATGCCGCGACGGGCGAGTTCAGCGAGCGAGATCTCACGCGCCTCACACAGTTTTTTGGCCTCCGCGAAGACGTCGTCGGGCAACTGAATTTGAGTTCGAATCATGCCAACAGTTTGCCATCATGTTCGATGATGTCAATGTGGCGACACTTCAGCCGATGACGCCTACGGGATTGGGGGGTGGGGCTTAGCCAGAAGGGGAACCGGGCGAGTTGCCTGAGCTAACGCTCGGCCACCGAGACGCTGCCGTAGCGACGCAAGAGGCTCAGGACATGGCGGCGTGATTCAAACTCAGGCGGCAACTACTTTGACACCGACCGATAGTCTTGGCCGGCTCCGACGTCACTGATCCCGCACAGCCGAAGTTTCTTGACCGGGCGGTCTTGCAGCGTTTTGTTCGCACGCTCGACTCGTCCCTTCGTAAGCGTCCCCGTCTACCCATTGCCGAAGCCGACGCTCCACGCGCGGTCCGGATTCGTCGGATTTTGAGACGTCCGAGCGCATCAAATTTCGCGAGGATCCACGGCCGGGCCGGGCCCGCGCTCAGGGCGCGAGAGTGCCGAGTTTCAGCCCGGGGAAGCGCTCGAAATGGCGTCGGTTGCAGGTCAGCAGGATGTCGCCGGCCGACTGAACGATACCCGCAATCAGGCAATCGGCCATCGGGACTCCCGCGCCGGATCTAGCGAGGTCGCGGTACAAGGACGCCGCCAGATCGGCAGCTTCGGTCGTGAGCGGGAGGGCTGGGATCGCCCCCAGCAAATCGCGCGTTGCCTGCTCACCCCGCTCGCCACGGGCGCCGGCCAGCAATTCGAAACGGGACACGCCCGTCGTCTTCACCCCCCCTGCCGAAGTTCGACGGCGATGCGACTGGCAGCAGGGTCCCTGCCACGCAGGAAGTCGATCAGCACGTCGCTGTCCGCGACGATCACCGCCAGTTTTCCCGGAGGTCACGCGAAATGGTGAGCATGGCCTCTCCATCCTGCTCCGTTATTGCACCGCGAAGGGACAGGGCGAGGCGACGGGGTTTGTCGAGCCCTCCGGTAGCCGTCAGATAGGTGTCGAGAGCCTCTTGGACGATTCTGGAGAAGCCCTTCTCGCCACGCCGAGCCGCCAATTCGAGGAGGCGACCCCGCGAAGAGCGCCGACCGGTGGGAACTCTTGGCTCTGACTTTCGTGTCTGATTTTGCAGAGGCTTGTTTCGGAGTCGGCCCGCAGACGACGGTTTGCCGTACCAAGGTATTCAGGTGTCTTTCCTCGGCGAGCGCTACGATGACGTGGCGTTGCGCTTTGGTCAGGCGAGGATCGGCCCGCGGGGTATCGCGAGGTCGTGCGGCGTATCGTTTCTTGAGTAGGTCTGGAGATTTGGAGTTAGCCGGACCTGAGCCTGGCTCGGAAACTGCTCCCCAGTCCCGACTTGCTTCTTGGAGATCTGATGAAAGAACGAGCCCCTCGGAATCGAACGCTCTCTTGTGACGAGCAAGAGATAGCCAGACTCTCCAAGAGCCTGAAGCGCCTAACAGAGCCCGTTTCGGCAGAGGATGTGCAGGGCGCTGTCGTAAATCAGGATCTCTTCGAGGCCGCTGCGTTTCTGCCAAGAAGTTTCGCGGATTTGATCCTCATCCTCGGCGATCACCCAAAACCGGCCAGTGGAGATCACCTGAAAACCGGCCACTTCGGGTGAGGTGATCACCGGCCCCAGAGGGCCCGGGCCGACCACTGCGACCGATGTGATCGCTGACTTGGCCGCGGTGGTGGTGCCGACGGGGAGCTGCTGCGAGCCCTACCGCGAGCCGGTGCTGCGAGCTTTGGCGGACGGTCGGACGACGATGTCGATCTGGCAGGAGCTTGGTTGACGGATACGGTTTCAAGGCGCGCTACGTGACGGTGCAACGTTTTGTGCGGAAGCTTGGGAGTGGGGGACCACGGAGGCGCGCGTGGTGGTTGCGACGCGGTCGGGCGAAGAGGTGCAGGTCGATTACGGCGATGGGCCGATGGTGCGCCATCGGGCCACTGGCAAGGACCGGCGGGTGCGGCTTTTCCTGCTGACGCTGGCGCACAATCGCAAATCAGTACGGCTTTTGACCTGGAAATCATCGTTGCGAATCTGGGCTGAACTGCACGAGCAGGCTTTTCGGCAGCTGGGTGGTGTGACGGCGACAGTGGTGCTTGACAATCTGCGCGAGGGAGTACTGCGGCCCGACATCCAGGATCCGCTGCTCAACCCGATCTATCGCGACATGCTGAAGCACTATGGCGTGGTCGGGCTGCCGTGTCGGGTGCGGGATCCGGACCGCAAGGGCCAGGGTGGAGGCGGGGATTGCGCACACCCAGAAGGCGGTGCGGGGGCTACGTTTTGAGACGCTTGAGAAGGTGCAAGCCGGGGCTCGATCACTGGAATCAACGCTGGGCGGATACGCGCATCCACGGCACGACCAAGCGTCAGGTGGCAGCAGCGTTTGCCGACGAGCGGCCCCACCTGAAACCGCTGCCGATCGAGCCCTTTCGTTACTATGCTTTCGGCACTCGCACCCTACATCTCAACGGCTTTGTCGAAGTGGGTGGGGCGTACTATGCGCCCGGCGCCGGGGCACTGGCCAAGGCGATCCATGCCGAGGAGCCTCTCGGCGGCGTGCGTCGGATCCTTGGCCTGTGCAGCCTGGCGAAGAAGCACGGCGTCCTCCCCGATGCGCCGCTACGAACGCGCCTCCACCCGGCTCACCTCAAACCGCCCCGTCGAGGACTGGGGCAAGCTCCTCGGCGACACCACCGCCGTCACCGCTCTCCTCGACCGCCTCCTCCACCACGCCGATGTCCTCGTATCGAGGAGCTTGCGGCTCGGTGCGCGTCGTTCTTCGACCTCGGAGAGAACTAGAACTCCTACCGGGCCCGCCCCATCGAGGAGGACCTCATCGAAGATGGACTCCGCATCGCAGCGATGGTCCTCGCCCCCGGTCGACGGGCTCCGGCCATCGTCCCGACGGCAACCGGTGGCGTGCAGCTCGAGTGGCACTCGGCGGATGAAGACCTCGAGATCGAAGTGCGGGCCCTCGGACGCTACCGCGTCTTCCACCGCAAGGGCGCGGAGGAGAACGAGTTCGACGTCCGCGATGACCTGACCAGGCTCGTCCAGATCGCCCGCGCCTTCGCAAAATGAGGTTCGTAAAGGGCGGACCCGAAACCGATCGCGAAGGACAGCCACCTGTGGCGACGGGTGCCCGACATCCACTGGGTTGATGACGGGGCGGGCGGCGGCGATTTCCGCCCTATGATCGGGACTCGAGGAGAGACCAGACTTGAAGCTCGACAAAAATCTAACTGACGGCGGCGTCCGGGCCGCTGCAGCTTGTGTGGATCGGTTCGCGGCGGCCCGGAGCGGGCGCGGATCGCTTCCCGGCCTCTCCGTCCGGCTCCGGGGCGAAGGTGCATTCTTCGCGAGATCGCGATAGAGATTCCCCGTGGACCTTTCGCCGCTGACTGCGATCTCGCCGCTCGACGGCCGCTACGCCCGCCAGGCCGATCCGCTGCGAGAGATCGTCAGCGAGGCCGGGCTGATCCGCTTCCGGGTCGAGGTCGAAGTCAAATGGTTGATCGCGCTCGCCGGATGCGCGGCGATCCCCGAGGTGCCGACACTCTCGGCCTCGGCGAGAGCCCGGCTCGACGCGATCGTTTCGGATTTTGGGCTCGAGGGCGCCCGTCGGGTCAAGGAGATCGAGGCCACCACCAACCACGACGTCAAGGCTGTCGAGTATTTCATCAAGGAGCAGATCGCCGACAATAAGGAATTAGCGGCGATTTCCGAGTTTGTTCATTTCGCCTGCACCTCCGAGGACATCAACAACCTCGCCTACGCCCTGATGCTGCGGACAGCGCGCGACCGGGTGTTGCTACCGGCGATGGATGGGCTGAACGCAGAGTTGCGTGCCATGGCACACGCCTGGGCCGACCGACCGATGCTGGCCCGCACCCACGGCCAGCCGGCTTCGCCGACCACGGTGGGCAAGGAAATTGCCAACGTCGTCGCGCGCCTGGTTCGACAGCGGGAACGCTGCGCGGCGGTATTGGTGCGTGGCAAGATCAACGGTGCGGTAGGGAACTTCAATGCCCATCTGGTGGCGTATCCCGAGGTTGATTGGGAAGCGCTTTCGCGCGGTTTCGTCGAGACTCTCGGGCTTGACTGGAATCCGCTGACGACACAAATTGAGCCGCACGATTGGATGGCCGAGCTCTTCGACGGATTGCGGGGTTATGCCGTCGTGTTGCTTGATCTCTGCCGGGATTTCTGGGGTTATGTTTCGCTTGGCTATTTCCGCCAGCGAACGGTGCCCGGTGAGGTCGGCTCGTCAACCATGCCGCATAAGGTGAACCCGATCGATTTCGAAAACGGCGAGGGCAACGTCGGGATCGCGATCGCTCTGCTCGGCCATCTGGCGGAGAAGCTCCCGGTATCGCGCTGGCAACGCGATCTCACGGATTCCACCGTGCTGCGCAATGTCGGCGTCGGCCTGGGGCATGTGCTGGTCGCGATTACGTCAGTCGGGCGTGGTTTTGGCAAGCTTGAAATCAACACCGATAGGCTTGACGCGGATCTCGAGGATTCGGTCGAAGTCCTCGGCGAAGCGATCCAGACGGTGATGCGTCGCCACGGCATCGATCAGCCCTACGAGCGGCTCAAGGAACTCACGCGCGGCCGGCGGATCGATCACGCAACGCTGCGCGCCTTCATCAAGACGCTGGCCTTGCCCGAGGAGGCCCGCGAGCGCCTGCTCGCGCTCACGCCGGCCACCTACGTCGGCAATGCGGCCGCGGCGGCGCGCCGGGTCTGAGCCTCGGTCTGCCGCCTTGGGCCGCGGTTGAGGCAGGCCGGGAGGCTCCCGACCCTACGATGGCATCGTGGGCTGCTGTCAGGCGGCTTTCGGCGCAGGCTCAAGGACGGGTTCCCTCGCCCGCCGCGCGAGCGCGCCGAACTGCCGGTAGAGGGCGGGCACCACAAACATATTGAGTGCGGTCGAGGTGAGGAGCCCGCAGAGAATGACGATGGCCATGGGGGCCTGGATCTCGCTGCCGGGCTCACCCGCCGAAAGTGCCAAGGGGACCAGACCGAGGCCCGCCGCGAGGGCTGTCATGAGGATCGGCACGAGGCGTTCTGTTGCTCCCCGGCGGACGGCTTCGTCCGGGTCCTTGACGCCTTCCTCCTCGACGAGATGACGGATGTGCGAAACCAGCATGATGCCGTTACGCGTGGCAATGCCGAACAATGTGATGAAACCGACCAGCGACGCCACGGAGAGCACGCCGCCCTGGAGAAACACGCCCGCGGCGGCACCGATGAGCGCGAGCGGAAGATTGACCATCACGAGCACCGCATCACGCGCCGAGCCAAACGCCGTGTAGAGCAGTCCGAGTATGCCGACCAGGCACGCGATGCCCAGGAGACCGAGGGTACGCGTCGCGGCTCCGGCGCTCTCGAACTGCCCGCCATAGACCACGTGGTAACCGGAAGGCAGGGACACCTGGCGCTCCACGGCGGCCTGGATGTCCCCAACGACGCCGCCCACATCGCGTCCAGCGACGTTGCAGCTCACGACGAGCTTGCGCTGTACGTTCTCGCGGCCGATTTCGTTGGGACCGCGGTCACGCTGGATGGCCGCGAGCGCATGGAGCGGCACTTGCGCCCCGGTCGGGGTGGTGACGAGCATGTCCTCGAGCTCCTCGATGGATTGCACGCGACGCGGGTCGGTGCGCACCACGAGGTCGAAGACCGCCTGGCCTTCCATCACCTGCGAGACGACGTGCACGTCGGACGCAATTTCGAGGGCACGTCCGACGTCCGCGATTCGCATGCCGTGTCGCGCGATCGCCGCGCGGTCGAAGCGTACCCGCAGAAACGGGATGTCGGCCTGCTGCTCGCGCGCGAGATCCACCACGCCGGGGACGCCTCGCATGCTGGACTCCACTTGCGTGCCGAGGCGCCGCAGCTCCGTGAGATCGTCGCCGAAGATTTTGACCGCAATGCTGGCCCGCGTCCCCGAGAGCATATGATCGATGCGGTGCCCGATGGGTTGGCCGATCGTGACGTTCATGCCGGGAAGCATCGAGAAGTCGCGTCGCAGCGCCTCCAGGAAATCCTCGCGCGATTGGCGTCCCTCGCGCAAGCTCACGTCGATCTCCGCTGCGTTCACGCCCTGCGCGTGTTCATCGAGCTCCGCACGCCCCGTGCGCCGCGCGACCGAAACCACCTCTGGATGTCGAAGAAGGATCTGCTCGATACGTCGCCCCATGGCATCGGATTCGGCGAGCGACGTCCCAGGCAATGTCACGGCTGCAATCGTCAAGGTGCCCTCGCGGAACTCCGGAAGGAAGGAACGCCCCGAGAACGCGAGCCCGACTGCCGCGGTCAAAAGGAGAGCGAAGGAAACGGCGGCTACGGTGCGCCAGCGTTGGATCGCACCCTCGAGCAGCGGCGCGTAGCGGCGCTTCAGCCAGACCGCGAACCGCGGCTCGTGCGCCTTGGATACAGCCTTTGACCCGGGGAGCAGGAAGGAACACAGCACGGGCGTCACCGTGACGGCAATGAAGAGCGAGGCCGCGAGGGATACGACGTAGGCCACGCCGAGCGGCGCAAGGAGGCGGCCCTCCACGCCCGAGAGGAAAAACAAAGGTAAGAAGACGAGGACCACGACGAGGGTCGCAAAGACGATGCTGCTGCGGATCTCACGGCTGGCGGCCAGCACGATGCTGAGTGGCGTCTTCCGGTCGTCCGGGGACAGCAGGGCGTTTTGCCGAAGTCGTCGTATGACGTTCTCGACATCGATGACGGCATCGTCCACCAGCTCGCCAACCGCGATGGCCATCCCCCCAAGCGTCATCGTGTTGAGCGTGGCGCCGAACGCCGAGAGGGCGAAGACCGCGGTGACGAGCGAGAGGGGGATCGCCACGATCGTGATCGCGCTGGCGCGGCCGCTCGCGAGAAACGCCAGCACGATCAGCAGCACGAGGAGGACTCCATCCCGCAGGGCAGCCCGCACGTTGTCGACGGCGACCTCGATGAATTCCGCCTGCCGGAACACGTTTCTCTGGATGCCGAGGCCGGGAGGCAGTGTGCGCGACAGCTCGTCGAGCTCCAGGTCGATGCGGTGGGTCAGCTCAAGGGTGTTTGCGCCCGGTTGCTTCTGGATGCCGACCACGACCGCAGGATTTCCTCCGTAGGAGCCCTCGCCGCGGCGCAGGGCAGCTCCCATGCGCACGTCGCCGAGATGGCGAATGAGCACCGGCTCCTCACCTCGCTGGACCACGAACGTCTCGCCGACATCTTCGGGCGTGCGCACGCGGCCCACGCCGTGCACCAGGTACTCCTGTCCGCCCTGGTTGATGAAGCCGGCCGAGACGCTGGCGTTGGTTTCCTCGAGCGCCAGGACCACCTGCTCGACGGTCAGGCCGTAGGCGGATAGTCGCTCCGGCCGGAGAACGACCTCGAGTTGCCGGCGTTCGCCGCCCGTCACGATGACCTGGGAAACGCCGGGCACCGCGAGGAGCCGTCTCCGAAGTGCGAAGTCGGCGAAGGTGCGCGCGTCCATCGGCGTCGCCTGGCCATTGGAGGTGACGGCCAGGAAGAGGATCTCGCCCATGATGGAAGAGATCGGCGCGAGCACAGGGGCTTCGACTTCCGCCGGCAACGTGTCGCGCACGAGCTGAAGCTTTTCGCTGACGATCTGCCGGGCGCGGAACACATCCGTGCCCCAGTCGAACTCGGCGTAGATGATAGAGATGCCGACACCTGTTGCGGAGCGGACACGCCGCACTCCCGGCGCTCCGTTCAGCGAGGATTCGATCGGAAATGTCACACGCGTCTCGATCTCCTCGGGGGCCATCCCGTGCCCCTCCGTGATGACCGTGACGGTTGGAGCGGTGAGGTCCGGAAAGACGTCCACCGGCATGCGCGAGGTCGTGTAAGCACCAAAGACGAGCATCACCGTCGCAACCGCGAGCACGGCGAAGCGATGCGACAGCGACCATCGAAGAATTGCGTCAATCACGCCGGCTCCTTCAATGCGAGTGCCCGTGGGCGGGGATGGATCCGCTCGACGCGGCGAGCTTCATCGACCATGCGCCCCGTGTGACGACGTGCTCACCCGCGCGCACGCCGCTCAGCACCTCGACGAAGCCGCGGTCGCGCGCCCCGAGACGCACCACCCGTCGCTCGAAGGCTTCGCCCTCGGCCTGAACGAAGACGACGAAGGTCCCGCTGTCGTCGACGAGCGCGGACTCGGGTACCGCAATCGCGCGACGCTCTTCCCCTGTGACGAGGAACACGCGACAGAACGCTCCGATGGGCAGACGAGCGCTGGCGTTGTCGACCGCGAACATGATCGGCAAGGTCCTGGATTGCGGATCGATCAAATGGCCGCGCGCGACGATCGCTTCGGCCGGAAGATCGATCGCATCAGTACTGCCTTCGACCAGGAAGGAAGCACCAGACGGAGTGCCCAACCGGCCGACGTCAGCCTCGGGTATCCGTGCTTCGAGCCACACCTGCGCCAGGTCGGTCACGCGAAATAATGGAGCACCCGCTTCGACGAAGGCGCCGGGCGCGACGTGCACCTCCGTCACGGTGCCTGAGAGCGGTGCTCGTAGCTGCACGAGGTCTTCCCCACGATCCGCGGTCCGCTCCACGCGCCGGAACTGACCAAGCCGCCGCTGTGCTGCTGCGAGCGCGGCTTGAGCCTCCTCGGCGACATGCACGGCATCCTGCACCCTTCGTTCCGGGACGGCCCCTTCCTTGCGCAGCCCTTCGAGACGTTGCCGCTCACGTTCGGCGAAGCCCACCTCGAGTTCTGCGCTCGTGACGGCGAGCTCGAGCGAGGCGAGGTCGGCGGCCTCGAGCCGTGGTGCAAGCACGACGAGGAGATCGTTCACCGCGACGCGCTCACCCAGACGAGGAAACGGGCGCTCACTCGACTCGACGCGCCCGGCGACCGGCGCGGTGACGAGAAGCTCGCCGTCCGAGCGCGCGCGGATCGTGCCCGAGGCCCGAAGCGTTGGTCGAATCGGGCGCTCGGAGATGACGGCGGTCCCGAACTCGATCGGCCACTGCTGCTCCTTCAGGAAGGGAATGCGCCCCGGCACCTCAGGTTCCTCGGGAATGGCCCTTTGGGCTGCCGCGACGCTCTCGTAGACGGTCACGTCGCCGAGGTCGTGGGTCGCAATCAAGTTCGGGGCGCTGATTTCCACGATCAGGCGGCGGACTCCGGCCGATGCGGGCTTCACCACCGGCCGGAAGATCCCGGGCACAGATGGGGCTTGACTTTCGAAGCGCTCTTCACCGCCTGGACCACGCAGCACCACGACGACGCGGCCATCGGCGAGCGCGGCGAAGGGCTGGAGCTTCGTCACGTGCGCGGCGCTCGGGGACTCCTGCCCGCGCACCAGGGCGCGAAGCTCGATGAAGAGCTCGCTTTGTTCGGTCCAATGCGTGAACGAAAGGGCCGGGCGCTCGTCTTCCGGGGCTTGGGCAGGACCGTGCCCCTCACCGCCTTCGTGACGATCCGAATGGCACGCCGCCACGAACCTGAGGCACGCGAACAGGATGAGGAACTGCTTCATGGGAGACCTGCTCCTGTCGTTCGATCGAGCTCGACACGAACCCTGCGGGCTGCGTGCGCCATGTCGAGTGCCGTGAGCGCGTCGTCGGCGGCGCCCCGATACGCGTCAAGCAGTTCGAGCAGCCCGAGCTCGCCACCCTCGTAGCCAGCAGACGCGATCCGGAGGAGGTCGCCCGATGCGGCGCTCGCCTCTCTGCGGAACCCGGTGGCCGCGCGCCGAAGCCGTACCGCTTCGGCGCGCGCCCCTCCGAGCTCACCGTCGAGCTCTGATTCGAGAAGCGCGCGCCGGCCGCGTGCCGCCCGGGCCTCGCCCGCCGCGGCATGGGCAAGCCCGGACGATTGATCCCATAGCGGGAGCGACAAGGAGGGCCCAAGAAGGAACCCTTCCGCGCGCCCTTGCTTTCCGAAATCGACTCCCTTCCAGCCCCCGTCCAAACGCAAATCGGGGACCCACCAGCGCGAGGCCGCGGTGCTGTCCAGTGCGGCGGCGTCGATACGCAGGCCGAGCGCGCGGAAGTCGGGCCGGGAGCGACTCGACGCCCGCAGGGCGGGAAGCGCGGCAGGTTCCGAGTCGGGAAGAAGCGTCCCAGTCACGACGGGTGCGCTCACTCCAGGGCCGAGCAACGCCGCAAGCCTGGCTTGCGCGCGTTCCAATGCCGCGCGTTCCGTCTCAAACCTGCCGTTTGCGACCGCGCGTTCCCGCTCGAGCCGGCGGCGGTCGTAAGTCGCCGCGTCGCCGCGCTCTTCGCGGTGCATTACGATCGCGAGCGCTTCGGCAATGCGGGCAATCCACACCTTGAGTGCGGCGACCCGGTCCTGCCGGTAGAGCATTTCGTAGAAGCGCAGGCGCGCTTCGGCGGCGACCGTCAGGCGGGCGGCATCACCTTCACTCCGAGCAGCCCGCGCACGCGCCGCTCCTGCTTCGCCAAGAAGACCGCGGCGGTTCCCGAGATCGATCGTCTGCGACAGCAAGAGGTAGTCCTCGCCCGTCCCGAAGGTCCCGAACGTTTGCTCGCGCAGGTACGAGAGCTGCGGGTTTGGGTAGGCGCTCGCGGCGCGGCCGCGTCCTTCTTCGATCGCGATCTCACCTTCGATCGCGTCCGTAAGCGGCGCTCGACGCACCGCCAGTTTGACGACTGCCTCCTCTGTGAGCGCTGAAGCAGGGTCGCGTTCTTGCGCCACCGCGGAACTCACGAAAGCGAGGAGTACGGCGATAGCGAGCCAAGGCCGGGCGACGCTCAATCCTATAGGCAAGCCAGGGCTGCGTACCTGAAGGAGCGCCTCTACGCGGCGTTCAACAATTTGTCGGTCCATCCAGCCACCGACGAGGTCTTTCACGAGGCCACGGTGGAAGTCGTCCCGACCCGTGCGCGCCCGGTAGAGGTGCGCGTGGCTGACCTTGTGGCCGGCGAGCAGGCCTTCTTATCATGGCGGAAGCTCACCCGCGAAAGCTACCCGATGAATAACCGATCATCAATACAGATCAGGGGATCTCGACACGACCGCGTCGGCGCGGTTGGCGCTCCCGCCGGCTGCGGCTATGAAGCCGCCGTGGCCGAACAGATCGTGGTGCGCGGTGCCCGCGAGCACAATCTTCAGAACATCGATGTCGTTCTGCCGCGCAATCGGCTCGTGGTCATCACCGGACTCTCCGGTTCCGGAAAATCCTCGCTCGCCTTCGATACGATCTATGCCGAGGGCCAGCGCCGCTATGTCGAATCGCTTTCGGCTTATGCCCGGCAATTCCTCGAGCAGATGCAGAAGCCCGACGTCGATTCGATCGACGGCCTTTCTCCGGCGATCGCGATCGAGCAGAAGACCACCTCACGCAATCCACGCTCGACGGTCGGCACGGTCACTGAGATCTACGATTATCTGCGGCTGCTTTTCGCCCGCGTCGGTTGCCCGCATTGCCATCAATGTGGGCAACCGATCCGGTCGCAGACCATCCAGCAGATGGTCGATCGCATCCAGAACTGGCCCGAGGGTGCCAAGGTCACGATTCTCGCCCCGCTGATCCGCGACCGTAAAGGCGAATATCGCAAAGAACTCGAAGACCTCCGCAAGGCGGGCTTCGTGCGTGCCCGGATCGACGGCGCGATGCGCGATCTCGACGAGGAGATCGTCCTTGAGAAAAAGCTCAAGCACACGATCGAAGTTGTGGTCGACCGCATCGTGGTGCGGGCGGGGCTGCAAACGCGACTTGCGGATTCGCTCGAGACGGCATTGAAATGGGGCGGTGACCTGGTGCAGGTCGATGTCGAGGCGGCCAAGCCGACCAAGGCCGCAGCCATCGAGAGCCATCTGTTTTCGCAGAAGCTCGCCTGCGTCGATTGCGGCACCTCTTTGCCCGAACTCTCGCCGCGCTTCTTCTCCTTCAACAGCCCGCACGGGGCCTGCGAGGCCTGCTCGGGGCTTGGCGTGGAATGGACGTTTGACGCAAAGCTGGTGGTGCCCGACGAGACGCTCTCGATCGCTGAGGGCGCGATCGCGCCCTGGGGCCGCCGTTTGCAGCTTTACGAACCGCTGCTGCGGGCGCTCGGCGTGCATTTTGGTTTCAACCTCGACATGCCCTGGGGCAAGCTCTCCGCGCAGGCCCGTCGCGTCGTTTTGCAGGGCACAGGTGGCGACGCGATCGAGGTCATCATTCGACGCAACCGAAAGGTGAAGCGTGCCTTCGATGGCGTGCTGGCGCTGCTCGATAAGCGTTTCCGCGAGACCGAATCAAATTTTAGCCGCGAAGAACTCGATGCCTATCGCCGCGAGAGGCCGTGTGCGCTTTGTGCCGGTTCCAGGCTGAAACGTCAGGCGGAATTTGTGCGGATCGGTGATAAATCGATCTCGCAGGTCACGGCACTCTCGATCGACGAGGCCCATGAGTGGGTCGATGTACTGGAGCTCGATCGTCAGCAGCAGGAAATTGCGCGTCTGGTCCGCAAAGAGATCAAGGAACGACTAGGGTTCTTGCGCGATGTCGGACTGGGCTATCTGACCCTCGATCGCGGGGCCGGCACCCTGTCGGGTGGCGAGGGCCAGAGAATTCGACTGGCGACGCAGATCGGTTCGTCGCTGGTCGGGGTTCTCTATGTGCTCGATGAACCCTCGATCGGCCTGCACCAGCGCGACAACGACCGGTTGCTTGCGACGCTGGCCCGCCTGCGCGATCTCGGCAATACGGTGTTGGTGGTCGAACACGATCGCGATACCATCCTTGCTGCAGACCATGTGGTTGATATGGGGCCGGGAGCAGGCCGGCTCGGTGGCCGGATCGTGGCCCAGGGGACGCCGCGCGAGGTTGCCGAGCATCCCGACTCGCTCACCGGAGCCTATTTGCAGGGACGCCGCGAAGTCGCCGTTCCGGAGCAGCGCCGTCGCGGCAGTGGTTTCAACCTTGAGGTCCGCGGCGCGCGCGCCCATAATCTGCGCGGCATCGACGTCTCGATTCCGCTTGCGACGCTGACCTGCGTCACCGGTGTTTCCGGCTCCGGCAAATCGTCGCTGGTGGTCGATACCCTGTGGACAGCCCTCTCGCGGCACTTCTATCGCAGCCGCGAACCGGTGGGCGAGCACGACGAGATTCGTGGCACCGAGTTGCTCGACAAGGTGGTCGATATCGATCAAGCACCGATTGGCCGCACGCCACGCTCCAACCCCGCCACCTATACCGGGCTCTTCCAGCCGATCCGGGATCTGTTCGCGCGACTGCCCGAGGCGCAGGCGCGCGGTTACGGATCGGGTCGATTTTCCTTCAACGTGAAGGGTGGTCGCTGCGAGGCTTGTCAGGGCGATGGCCTGATCAAGATCGAGATGCATTTCCTTCCCGACGTCTATGTCACCTGCGAGATTTGCAGCGGGCGGCGCTATAACCGCGAGACGCTCGAAATCCTTTACAAAGGGCGCTCGATTGCCGATGTGCTGGATATGACGGTTGAGGAAGCGCTCGAATTCCTGCACGCGATTCCGGCTTGCCGGGTCAAGCTCTCGACGCTGCACGAGGTCGGTCTCGATTATGTCCATCTGGGGCAATCGGCGACCACGCTCTCGGGCGGCGAGGCGCAACGCATCAAGCTCGCCAAGGAGCTTTCCCGTCGAGCCACCGGGCGCACCCTCTATATTCTTGACGAGCCGACGACAGGGATGCATTTCGAGGATGTCCGCAAGCTCCTCGAGGTCTTGCACC
>VFKT01000146.1 GCA_009885395.1 Deltaproteobacteria bacterium
GGAGCGCTCTACCGGGCGGTGGCCTTGGCGCTTGGCCGCCAGCCCGAACTGGTGCGGCGGATCGATTCGGTGGCGGGGGTGCAGGAACTCACGGCCGACGAATGCCGGGCGGCTGGTGCGCTTGCGGCCTCGCTCGTTGTGGCCTTTGATGCCGGTGGCGAGAAGCTTCGCCTGGACGGTGTGGAGGTGAGCGCGCAGATCCGCCAACCCGAGATCGGCGAGCGGGCCTCCCGCGTTTCCGCCATTCCAGAGGTTCGGGCCGCCTTGCTAGACCTGCAGCGCGCGCTGGCCGGGCGCGACGGGGCGGTGGCCGAGGGGCGTGATATCGGCAGCGTGGTCTTCCCGAAAGCAGATGTGAAGTTCTTTCTCACGGCGGATCTGAGCTGCCGGGCGCGGCGTCGTACCGGCGATCTGGTGGCCCGCGGGCAGGGCGCTGTGCCGGGCGAAGTCGAACGGGAAATCGCCGCCCGTGATGAGCGCGATTCGTCGCGGGCGGTCGCACCGTTGCGCCAGCTCGCCGATGCCGTTCTGATCGACTCCACCGCTCTCGGCGTCACTCAGGTGGTCGAGCGAATGCTCGCCGAAATTTCTCGCCGTGAGGCCCCTTGAAATGAGCGGAGAGCAAGAGTAATGGCCGAACAACGACGTGCACGCCTTTGGAGGGCTTGCGCCCGCCATCCCACGCGATCGAAGGAGGCACCACCCGCATGATGATTGCGACGGACGATTCGTCCCTGATGGAAGACGATTTTGCGAAGCTGTTCGAGGAGAGCGAGCGCAATAAATCTGTTTCTCCAGGTGAAGTCGTCAAGGGGGAAGTCGTCGAGATCTCCAATGGCCTCGTTACCGTTGACATTGGTTACAAATCTGAAGGCCAGATTCCGCTGCAGGAATTCAACAACCGCGGCGGCGAGGCAGCTCTCCACGTCGGTGATCTGGTCGAGGTCTACTTCGAGGGCAGCGACCCTGAGACGGGCACCGTTTCGCTTTCGCGAATTCGCGCCGAGCAGGTGCAGGTCTGGGGCGAAGTCGAGCGGGCTTTCGATGCAGGCGAACCGATCGAAGGTCTGATCGTCGGCAAGGTCAAGGGCGGCCTCAAGGTGGATGTCGGCGTCGCCGCGTTCCTGCCTGGCTCGCACGCCGATATTCGCCCGACGCGCAGTCTTGAGCGCTTCATCGGCCAGCGTGGTCGTTTCGCGGTGCTCAAATTCAATCGCTCGCGGGGCAATGTAGTTGTCTCCCGCCGCATCGTGCTCGAGAAAGAGCGCGACCTGCTGAAGGAAGAGACGCTGCGTGTGCTCGAAGAGGGGATCATCCTCGAGGGCGCCATCAAGAACATCACAGATTACGGCGCTTTCGTCGATCTCGGCGGCATCGATGGTCTGCTGCACGTCACCGATATGTCGTGGGGGCGTATTGCGCATCCCTCCGAGGCGGTGAAGGTCGGCGATATGGTGCGTGTCGTCGTTCTCAAATACGACGCCTCACGCGAGCGCGTGTCGCTCGGCATGAAGCAGATCATGCCCGACCCCTGGAGCACGGTCGACCAGCAGTACGCGCCCGGCAGCCGGATTTCCGGCAAAGTCGTGAGCCTCACGGATTACGGCGCGTTCGTCGAACTCGAGCGTGGCGTCGAGGGTTTGATCCACGTCTCCGAAATGTCGTGGACCAAGCGAGTCACTCATCCGTCCAAGATTCTCGAAGTCGGCGCCGATGTGGAAGTTCAGGTCCTCGACGTCGATCCGACCAATCGGCGGATTTCGCTCGGACTCAAGCAGGTCGAGCCGAATCCGTGGGAGCGGGTTCGTGGCGAGCGGCCGGTGGGCAGCCGCATCAAGGGTGTGGTCAAGAGCATCACCGACTTCGGCGTTTTCGTCGAGGTCGAGGAAGGCATCGACGGCCTGATCCACGTCTCCGACATTTCCTGGACCCGCAAGGTCCGTCACCCTTCCGAAGTTTATAAGAAGGGCGAGGAGGTCGAGGCGATCGTGCTTGGCGTCGATGTCGCGAACGAACGCATCTCGTTGGGTGTCAAGCAGCTTGGCGAAGACCCCTGGGAAAGCCTCGAGCAGCGTCAGCCGGTGGGCACGCGGATCCACGGTCACATCACCAGCGTCACGGATTTCGGCGTGTTCGTGAAGATCGAAGAAGGCATCGAGGGACTGATCCATGTCTCGCAGTTGTCGAACGATCGGATCGACCGGCCTGGCGACCATTACGTTGTCGGCGCCGAGATCGAGTGCGAAATCACCACCATCGATCTGCGTGAGAAGAAGATTGGCTTGTCCGTCAAGGCTCTGCGCCACTCCGAGGAGCGTGCCGAGATGGATGCCTATATCAAGCGCGAAGGTGGGGCCGGCCGTTTCTCGCTGGGCGATCTCGTCGGCGAGAAGTTCCAGCAGGTGGTCGTGCCAACGCCGGAGAAGGACGACGGCGAAGAGAGCTGATCGGGGCACTGAGCGATGACATCCCCGGCTCCCCGCCGTCTGCTGTTTCTGCTTGCCGCGACGGCGGTGGTTGGGCTGGTGATCGCCGGCTTCGGGCGCGGTTTGTCGTTCGGCCCGCGGATCGCTCTGGTCTCGCTGAAAGGCGAGATCGGCGAGTCGGATCTTTTTGTCGAACGAATCAACGCGCTCGCCAAAGAGGACCGCTACCGCGCGGTCGTGCTCCGCATCGACTCTCCGGGTGGTGCCGTCGGCCCGTCCCAGGAGATGTACCAGGCGGTGCTCGCTCTCAGGCAGATCAAACCAGTCGTGGCGTCGCTCGGCTCGGTCGCGGCCTCGGGGGGCTATTATGTCGCTTGCGCCGCCGATGTCGTGGTGGCGAATCCGGGCACCTTGACCGGTTCGGTTGGCGTCATCATTCCGGTGGTCGATGTGCATGAGCTGCTGGAGAACTTCGGCGTCAAGGCCGAGCTTCTCACGGCCGGCGAGATGAAGGCCATGGGCTCGTCGTTGCGCGCGCTCACGCCCGCCGAACGCAAGATCATGCAGGGGATGCTCGACGGCATCCAGGAGCAGTTTCTCGACGCCGTCACCGAAACGCGCCGCCTGACGCCCGAGCAATTGGCCGATGTTCGCACGGCACGGGTCTATACCGGCGAACAGGCTCAGAAGATCGGGCTTGTCGATGAACTCGGCGGCCTCGATGACGCCGTGCGGATTGCTGCCCAGCGAGCCGGCCTCGAGGGCGAGCCCACTCTCGAGCGTATCGATGTCGACCGCCACCCCTGGTGGTGGAATCTGGTTGCCGAGGGGCGCTCGTCTGCAGGCGGGTTTGCCACCGGAATGATGGGTCTTTTTGGCACCTCTGGCGAACCGCAAGTCCGGCTGCCGCTCTTGCTCGATGGAGCACACGCCCGATTACCCTGATTCGGGATTGACGGACGATGACCAGGCGCGAACTCATCGAAGCAATCGCCACCCGGCGTCCCAACCTGCCGCGGCGCGAGGTTGAGCATGCGGTCAATGAAATCTTCAAGGCGATGGTCGACGTGCTAAGGCGTGGCGAGAGGATCGAGATCCGGGGGTTTGGCAGTTTCGTCGTCAAGCGTCGGGCCGCTCGCGTCGGCCTGAACCCTCGTACCGGCGCGGCCGTTCACGTTCCGGCCAAATGGACGCCCTTCTTCAAGGCCGGCAAGGAAATCCGGGAGCGAGTCGATGCCGACCATGCCGCCGCCGAAAGCCCGGCCACGGCCTGCCACGGCGCCCCCCGGGCGGATCCCTTGCGCCGGGTCGGGTGAACGGCTCAGGCGGGACGAGCGGGGGGGCTGGGCGTCGGCGACTCACGCCGGTGCTTGAGCAGTACCTGCGGGTCAAGGAGGAGGCGGGTGACGCCGTTCTCTTCTTTCGTCTTGGCGATTTCTACGAAATCTTCTTCGAGGATGCCGAACGTGCGGCGCCTATCCTCGATGTCGTATTGACGTCGCGCAACAAGGACGATCCCGAACCCATCCCGATGTGTGGCGTGCCCGCCCATTCGGTGCAGGGTTATATCGGTCGGCTGCTTGCGGCCGGTCTTGAGGTCGCGCTCTGCGACCAGATCGGCGATCCGGCAGCCTCGCCCGGTCTCGTCGAGCGCGCTCTGGTGCGTATCATCACGCCGGCTACTATAATTGATGGCGACGAGGGCCTCGGTGAGAGCGAACGAATCTGGCTCTGTGCCTTGAGCCGCGCGGCCGCGCCGGGCTGTATCGCGCTGGCGAGTCTCGAGGTGGCCTCGGGCGAGGTGCGCTCCTGCATTGCCGCCGACGAGGAACGGGCGCGTGAAGAAATCGCCCGCATCGCACCCCGTGAACTGGTGCTTGCCCTTGCCGATGTTGCGGATGAAGCCCTCTTCGCGCTTGGCGCAGCGGCAGGCTTTTCCGCCCGGGCGGCACGCCAGCAGGAGCAGGGCAATGCCGCAGTTCAGGCGGCTTTGGCGAGACTCTGTGCCGATCAGGTGGGATTGGATGCGGGTGAATTGCAGGCCCTGGCTGTGCTGCTCGGCCATGCCGGTGCCACCTTGCGCGGTGCACTGGAACACGTGGCGCGGCTGCGGCGCTACTCGCTCGCCGACCATCTGGCCCTGGATGAACGAACCCGGCGAAATATCGCGATCA
>VFKT01000108.1 GCA_009885395.1 Deltaproteobacteria bacterium
AAGCTCGGGTCTTCAGCCCCCTGGGCGTCGCTACGCCCCCGTCCTCGCGTTTTCCCTTTGCGTTGCTCATCGTGATCCCTCCCGTGCTGAGTAAATCCGCATCTCGGCTTGATTCGTTCACTAAACAAGTGTACTTACTTCACAAGAATAGTGAATACAAGCACTCCTCAAGGTTTTTTCCTCTCTGGCCCGGGGCTTCGGCCTGGCTGCTCGCGGCCGGGTCGGAGGCTCGGATGAAGCTCCGCACCATCGGCGATGTCTTTTATGAGACGAGGACGGCCAAGGGGCGGCGGCATTCCCTGAGGCGTTTTGCCACCGAGGCCCTCGACGGTCGGATCGAGCCGGTGATGCTGAGTTATATCGAAAAAGGGGAGCGTTTTCCGAGCGAAGATCTGGTTCGTCAGTTGGCGGCCGTGCGCGGCGAGGACGCCCAACTCCTGCTGGCGATTCTCTGGCGGGATCGGACCACTCGCGCCATGGTGCGCGAGATCGACCGGGCTTTCCTGGTCGAGAGCCCCGCCGGCGAGGTGCAAGATGGCGCCCTGGCCGTGCGGACGGCTCGGGCGATTACCGCCTTGCCGGACGACGGCAAATGGATTTCGGAGGCGCGCTGGCGTCGCGAACTTCGTCGCGATGGCAAACGCCGGGAACGCAGCAGCGAGGATGAGGCGACTCTCGATATGCAGGCCGTCGAGGCTTTGTTAAAGCATGGCTTGATTGAAATCCAGGCGGGCTGGGTGCGGCGTGTCGGCCGCCATCTGCAGGCGGAGGGCCGCGCCGAGCGTCGCGCCGTTGCGCAACAATTTGCTGGACTTTTCGCTAAAGCTTTGATTGAGCGGGTCGCCCTGCCCGATCAGGACACCGGCACCCATCTGCGCAACCACTACCTCAATATCGAGCGTTCGAGGATTGCCGAGTTCCATGCCGAGGTTGACGCAGCATTGCAAGCCTTGGCGGAGCGTTTCGCGGCGACAGCTTCCAGGGATACCGAGTTCATGAACGTATTGGCCACCTTGACGCCATCATGAGGGGATCGTTGTGAGAACTATTTTCGATAAGACGATCGCGCCCGCATGTTTCTTCTGGAGCCTTGCGCTTGCTGGCTGTGGCGGAAGCGGGTCGACCGGGTTGAGCCCGACGGCTTCGGACCAGACCATCCTCAAGGAGGTTCGGGCGCAGGGCACCTGCCTCGAGGTTGCTCTCATCGAGTATTGCCCGCTGGGTTTTGGCGCAGAGGATGGGGCGGTGGTGGAGCCCGGACCTGCCCTGCCACCGATCTTCAGCCCGGATCCTCCTTCGCCCCTGCCTGAGTCGGCCTGCAGTGCCGACGGCGGCAGATGCCTCGACGGCGCTCCAATCTTTGTGCTGGAAGGGTTTGCCCCAGGTTCAGGCTGTGCGATCGCGGCTCGGCCGGCCGGTTCGGAACAGGCCTGGCAACTCGGGCCCTACCGCCGGCTCGATGGATCGCCGCAGGAGCAGGCCTTTCCCTTGCCGGATGCGTTGCGCGAGACGCGGCCCGAGATCGTTCTTCTCTGCTTTGGACCCGAGCGTGAGCCGAGCACTCTGCCGGTCGAGATCGAGACCCTCGCCGAGGCCGAGCCGCAGGTGGTGTTTGTGCCCTCAGTTGCTACGTCAAGCAATTGAAGGCTTGAGCGCAAGATTTCCTGCGGCAGCCCTGAGCCAGAGATCCTCGACGGCGACAGCCGCCGCCGCCCAGGAGTGTTGCCTTTCGACATGCGCGCGCGCGGCCCGGGCGAGGGTGCGTGCCCGGGCCGGATCGCGCAGCAGCAGGAGTGCGGCCCGTGCGAGCCCGGCATCGTCGTCGGCCACCAGCACTTCCGTGTCCGGGCGTGCGCCGCAGGCTTCTGCTGCGGCCGACGTGGTCACGACCGGGGTGCCGACGGCCATCGCTTCCAGAATTTTGTTCTGCATGCCAGAGCCGGCACGCATCGGAATCACGGTGATTGCAGCACGCGCGATCTCGTCGGCGATCACGGGTACGTTGGCTGCCAGCATGACCCCGCCGAGGCTGGTCAGCGCCCGCACCGAGCGGCTCGGCCGCGCACCCACCAGACGGAGCCCGACGGTCGGCCGTTCGAGTTGAATCGCAGGCAGGATTCGACGCGCCAGCCGGCAGGCGGCATCTACGTTCGGGAAATAGCCGAGGTTGCCGGCGAAGACGATTTCATCGGCACGTCGTGGCCCTTCCCGCCATTCGAAGGCCGCGAGATCGACTCCATTGGGAATGACATGAATCGAATCCACGCCGAGCGCCGCGCGATCATCGGGGCCGACCACGATGCCTGCTGCCGCCTGCCGCAGCAGCGCCTGTTCCGTTTGGAGCAGTCGTGAGGCCTCGATCCGGAGCAGCGGCCCGAGCAGGCCGCCCGTCAGTTCGGCCCGGCGGCGCAGGTTGGCCGAGAGCGCGTCAATCAGATCGACCACGAGCGGCGGGCCGTCGGGATGGACCAAGCCTGCGGTGCGGGCAAGCTGCGCGTGGACGAGATCGAAGCTTTGTCCGCGCTGCATCGCGTGGGCGGCGAGCCGGGCCCTGCGACCCGCAAAGGCCAGCGTCTCCAGCGGGGTGTTTTCAAACGGCGCCTTCGCCAGCGCGGCGACGAGATCGGTTGGAGTCACCATATGAACGATAAGCTTGATGCCGAGCGCCCGCGAGAGTGCGATCTCCTCGGCAGAGGGGCGACGAAGCAGCGTGGCGATGCAGGTGATGTCGTGTCGCACGGCGAGTTCGCGCAGCAGATGGAAGGAGCGCACCTGGTCGCCACGCCGCGGTGGTGCGGGCAGCCGGGTGCAGAGGAAGAGCACCCGTAAACGCCGACGCCTTGGCACCTCGTCCTTGTCCGGTAATCCAGCCATCGGCGGCGGCACACGCGCAACCTAGCAGGTTCTGGCCGCAGACCAGCCGCTTGTCTCTCGCTGCTCTTCGAGAGCCTGCCCCGTTGGCTTTACGAGCCCCGTCATCGAGCCCTGCGGTGCAGGCGTGTAAGCCTCGGCGACCTCGCCCAAACACGGCCCGCCGGGTCGTCAGGCTCATGCGCTGCAGGTGTCTACGCCCAGGCTGCTCGAGCGTCTGCACCGGTGGCCTTACGAGTCCCGTCATCGAGCCATGCGCTGCAGGTGTCTACGGTGAGGTTGCTCGAGCGTCTGCCCGGGTATCTTTACAAGCTCTGTCATCGCGGCTTTAGCTGCGCCCCTATGTCGACACGATTTCAACCAACTCTCGAAAGTCTCCGCACCCATGCCGTGCCCGATTGGTACCACGACGCCAAGCTCGGGATCTTCATGCACGTCGGTCTCGCTTCGGTGCCCGCCTTTGCGCCACGCGAACACGATATCAACGAGCTGCTGCAGAAGGACTACTGGCGGATGCAGCCGCTCTCGCCGTATTCGGAGTGGTACGAAAACTCGCTGCGCTTTCCATGGAGCCCGGTCGCAAAGTTCCACCGCGAGCATTACGGCGATCGGCCCTATGCCGAGTTTCGCGGCGATTTCGAGCGGGCTTTTGAAGGCTGGGACCCGGGCCCCTGGGCGGATCTGGTGGCCGAGTCGGGCGCCAGTTATTTTGTGCTGGTGACAAAGCACCATGACGGTTACTGCCACTGGCCGACCAAGGTGCCGAACCCGCGGCGCCCCGGTTGGAATGCACAGCGCGATTTCGTCGGCGAGATGGGGGCGGCCATCCGGGCGCGCGGCATGCGCTATGGCCTCTACTACTCAGGCGGGCTTGACTGGACTTTCGAGACGATGCCGCTGGCCACCCTCGGCGACGTCATGTGCTCGGTTCCCGGCGGCGACTATCCCGCCTATGCCGACGCCCACGTTCGCGAGTTGATCGAACGCTACCAGCCCAGTGTGCTTTGGAATGATATCGCCTGGCCGACCGATCTGCCGACCCTCTTCCGGCTGTTTGCCGATTATTACGAGGCGGTTCCCGAGGGGGTCGTCAACGACCGCTGGCTCACCCGTAGTTGGGTGACGTCGGTGCTCCGTAACCGGCCGATCCGCTACGCGGCGGATTGGCTTCTGTCGAAAATGCTTGCCCGCGTCGAGGGCGGCGCCAGCCTGCAGCCGCCGAAGCCGCCCCATTACGACGCGCGCACCCCAGAATACAGCGTTTTTCCAGAGGCACGGACTGAGAAATGGGAGTGCGTACGCGGCATCGACAAGAGCTTCGGCTACAATCGCCTGTCGCGTCCTGAAGATCATCTTGACTGCGAGGCGTTGCTGACGAGCTTTGCCGATATCGTGTCGAAGAACGGCAATTTATTGCTAAACGTCGGTCCACGTGGCGAAGATGCCACCATTCCCGAGGTTCAGGCCGAGCGTCTGCGCTGGCTGGGTGCCTTTCTCCGCACGCATGGCGAGGCGATCAGGAGCACGCGGCCCTGGGTGCGGGCTGTGGGGCAGACCGATACCGGCATCGACCTCCGTTTCACGGCGCGCGAAAGCGTGGTAAATATTCTTTTTATGCGACGTCCCGAAGCGGGGCCGGTGGCGATCGAGGGCTTGCTTGCCCGTCCCGGGGCGCGAGTGCGATGGCTTGGTGCTGCAGGCGCGGCGGCCTCGTCAGGCCCCGTCGAGGCCATCGAGCTCTCGACGGGGCCGCGGATCGTGCTTTCCGTGCCCGGTACGCTTGACGATTCGCCGGTGCAGGGGGTCGTTCTCGAGGGTGTCGAAAACGCTGCCTGATCCCGGCCAACAGGATTTGCTTTCAGCGATCTGCGAGGAGTTGGATCAGTCGCTCGATTTCGGTCAGATCGGGTGTCGCCGGGACCAGGAAGCATTCGTCGACGGCTTCGGCCTCGAGGGCATCAAGAGCACGCAGGATCACGTCGGGCGTTGAGCAGCCCATCATGTCGGCGATCATCCGCGCGACCGGCTCGCCCGCAATTTTCAGATAGTCGTAGACATATTGCTTGAGACGTCGGTCGGCATCGTCGGCGAGTGAGTACCAGAAGCCGGTCACCAGATAGGGTTTTTGGCTGCGACTGGCATCTGCCCAGGCTTCGTTGGCGAGAAGATTCTGCTCGCGCGTGGCAGTGGGGTCGCCGTTCATGCAGAAGCCGTAGAGGCCATCGGCCCATGCGGCCGCTCGACGGATGGCCTTGGGGCGCATCGCTCCGGCCCAGAGCGGGGGTCCGCCCGGCTGCACCGGCGTCGGACCGATTTTCCCCACCCCTGGCACGGGTTCCTCGCCCCGCCAGCAGGCTTGCATCGTCGCAACGCCGGCGTCGAGGCGCTGCAGCCTGCGTTCCAGCGGTGCGCCGACCGCTTTATAATCCTCGTCACGCCCGCCGATGCCGACACCCACAGTGAGACGACCGTTGGAGAGCACATCGAGCGAACTGATCTGCTTGGCGGCCGCCACCGCGGATTGCAGCGGCAGTACGTAGAGCGAAGGAACGATCCTGACCCGCTCGGTGAGTGCTGCGGCCGCCGAGAGCACGACCGGCATATCCTGTGCATACGAGGTGGTTCGCTGGCCGCAGCCCAGGCTCTCGAAGGGGCCCTGGTCGATCGCCCGGCACCAATCGAGGGTGGTGGCACGGGTGTAGCCACGCTCGTGGTAGGGCAGGCAAATGCTGATCTTCATCGATTTTTCTCCTCGGATGAAATAAGTGACGAGCCGATGCTGGCCTTGGCGGCCTGCAGGGCGGCGAGCCGAACTTCGTTGACGGAGACGCCGGCGGCACGCGCCAGGCGTGAAGAATCGGCATGCTCAGGTTTGGCGCGCAACCGGCCGTCCGGCTGCCGGACCACCTTGACGCGCACCAGGCCAAAGGGTGTATCAACCTCGCGGATCTCGCGCGGCAGGGTGATTCGTGTCACGGCATGGAGTCGGACGCCGATGGTGGTCGTCTCGGTGAGCAGCACATCTGCGACCCGTCCGGCGGCCTCGTTTGAGGTGATCGCCTGGATCAGCGTGCCCGGTCGGCCGAGCTTCATGATGAGTGGCGAGAGGGTGACGTCGAAGGCCCCGGCTGCACGCAGCGCTTCGATCGCGTCGGTAAAAAGTTCAGGTTCGAGATCGTCGATCGAGGCCTCGATGACAACCGCGTTCTCATGCGGACCTGTCAAGGCAAGACCAAGGTTCGCCGAGCCCGCTCCCGCATTGGCCTCGGGCTCAAGCGTCTCGACCAGGAGCGCCCGCAGGGCGTTGGGGCGGTCGTCCAACTCGCGGGTGCCGGCACCATAGGCAACCCGCAGCGAGCGGAAGGCTGGAGGGGCTTCACGGGTTGCAAGGGCTGCAACGATTGCGGCGCCGGTGGGTGTGACCATTTCGCCGTGACCGTCGCCGGGTCGCACGACGAAATCGCGCAGCAAGTCCATCGTGGCCGGAGCGGGGATGGGTAGGCGGCCGTGCGCGGTCCGGACGAAACCGGTGCCGAGCGGCAAGGGTCCAACCCAAAGTTGTTCAACTCCGAGATACTCAAGGCCGATCGCCGTGCCGACGATATCGGCAATCGCATCAATCGCGCCAACTTCGTGCAGTGTCACCTCTTCCAGCGTCTTCCCATGCACCCGGGCTTCGGCCTCGGCCAGATGTCGGAAGATGCAACGAGCCCGCTCGCGAACCCGCGCCGCCAGCGCGCTGCGGACCAACAGGCGGTCGATGTCGCTCCAGTGGCGATGCGTGTGGGCCGGACCAGGACCGTGACCGTGCCTCTCGGCGTGCGCGCTTCCGTCTGTCGCCTGATGCGTATGGAATGGCGTCGGAGCGTGGGCCGGTGCAGCGTCGTGGTCGTTGCCGGGCCCTTCCGCGAGTTCACCGTCAAGCAGTATATCAATTTTTGTGGCGGCGATGCCGCGGCGTGCGACGACGCGCTGCACAAGCGAGACGCCGTGCAGACCAAGCGGAGCGAGCCCTTGTTCGAGCACCTCGAGGGGCACGCCCAGGCCGACCAATGCGCCCAGCATCATATCGCCGCTCAGGCCCGAGAAGGCGTCGAGATAAAGTCCACGCATCGCGCGCCGACTCTAGAGCAGGTCAAAAGCGACTGCCACCTCGGCCGTCGGCGAACCCCACCCGCGCTGGCCCGTCTCTAGCGAGGCCGCGCCGGCTCGAGTGCCTCCTCGAGGTGGTTGGCTCCGTCGCGGGTCCGCCAGATCGCCCCCAGCCTCTCGGCCGCCTCGGGATTCCAGACATCGTCGAAATGAAACCACTCGCCCTGGGCGCGCTCCCGGTCGAGGTCGAGCAGCAGAAAACCGCGTGAGGCCGTCTCGCCGTATTTGAGGGCCGGATTGGTGGCGAGCAAAACGCCCTCGAGGCCGACTGCGGGGAAATCAGAGGTCACGCTGGGGCAGACCATCTCGACGCCGAGCGAGCCGCGACCGGTGTCGGGGTCGTAATGCGCGGGTTGGTTCGGGTCGCGCGTCAAATCCGAAGCCCACGAGCTATGCACGTCGCCGGTCAGGACGATCAGGTTGTCGCGCCCCGCCGATTCAATCGCATCGAAAAAGCGCTCACGCGCGGCATGGTAGCCATCCCATTGGTCGGTATTCGCGATCAAGCCTCCTCCCAGCGAATTGGGCAGACCCTCCAACTTCCATTGCGTCATCACAATCTGCTGGCCGACGACGAACCAGCGAGCGCTGGAGCGATCGATTTCGGCCTCAAGCCAGGCTTCCTGGTCAAAGCCGAGCAGGGTTCGTGCCGGATCACGGATGGCCTCGATCTCGGTGTTACGCGCCGCCGGCTGGGCGCGGCCCCAAATTCGTGTGTCGAGCATAGTTAAGTCAAGTAAATCTCCGAAGCGCAGCGAGCGAAAGATTTGGCCGTCGGCCTGGTCGCGGATCGGCATCCACTCCGAGTACGCCTGCTGCGCCGCCGCCGTGCGTGCTTGCCATGAGCCTTCTTCGGGCTGATGGTTGCTGGCGCCGTCTTTCCAGGCGTTGTTGGCGGTCTCATGATCGTCCCACACGACCACCCAGGGGTGCAGGCGATGTGCCGCCTGGAGGTCGGGGTCGGTGCGGTATTGGGCATAGCGTTGGCGGTAGTCGTCAAGCGTCACGATTTCGTGCGATGGCTGGTGCGCCCGATCGCCGCCCGTGCCGTATTCGTAGATATAGTCGCCGAGGTGCACGACCAGATCGAGATCGGGGCGTGTCGCCAGGCTCCGGTAGGCATGGAAATAACCGAGGCTGTAGAACGAACAGGAAACGACGCCGAGCCGCAGCCGCTCGACCGCACCAGCCGGGGCCGTTCTGGTGCGTCCGATCGGGGACACCCGTCCCAGCGCCTGAAAACGATAATACCAGGTTTGACCCGGCGCGAGGCCGGTGGCGTCCAGCTTGACGGTATAGTCGAGCGACGCCTCTGTCCCGGTCCAACCGGCGGCAACGCGCTGTTCGAAGGCCTCGTCGCGGGCGACTTCCCAGAAGACCGCGATGCTGTCGTCGAACGCGGGGGAAATTCGGGTCCAGAGGATCACGGCATCGACCAGCGGGTCGCCGCTCGCCACCCCGTGCGAGAAGAGGTCTTCGGGACCAAGCTCACCGTCGTAGGCGTAATCGGGCAGATTGTCGGCGGCGGAAACATTGCCGCAGCCCGAAAGGGACGCGCCGACCGGGAGAAGGCCGATCCCGGCTGCGAGTTGCAGGACTTGACGTCGGGAAAGCAGTGCCATGTCGCGAGGCTATCCGGTCTGGCGCAAGAGGTACAACCCGCGCGAGAGGCGCACAGTCCGCGCGAGAGGTGCAGCCCGCGCGAGAGGCGCACAGCCCGCAGGACAGGTGCAGCCCGCGCAACAGGTGCACAGCCCGCAGGACAGGTGCAACCCGCGCCCGGCATCAGTTTCAGCGGCC
>VFKT01000310.1 GCA_009885395.1 Deltaproteobacteria bacterium
GGAGACGCCCAGAACTACAGGGGACGTTCCTATGAGGCACAACGTCGGTGATGAGCCACGATGACAGCGCGAACAACTCTCAACCCATGAACACAAATACAACTATCGAAAACCAAGGGGCCGCTGTCAGCGTTGGCTCTGGCACCTTGTTAGGGCTGGCCGATTTCAGCAGCATGTCACGCGATCTTTTCTGGTCGCGATTCATCGGCGGGAAACCCTGCCGCTGGTCTGGCTATGACGACGGCCACTGGTGGAAAAACGTCGCGACGAGCGAGCAATTTCAGGTGCGCGAGCACGAGGGAAAACGCTATCGGCTAAACCCCGAGACGAACGAAGTCTTTCTTTGCCCTACGCTTGAGGTGAGCCGCAGCCCGACAAAATACTATGAAACAAGAAACTGAAAACCTGACTCTCGAAAGCCCTGAGCCGGTCGCCAACGTGGAGTCTAGGGCTGTTGGCTCTAGCGACTGGTTGGGCTCCGTGGATCGCCCTCTGCGAGTGCTCGTGGCGTGCGAATACTCGGGAGCCGTGCGCGACTCCTTCCGGGCGCTAGGGCACTACGCCTGGAGCTGTGACCTACTCCCGACCGACGCGCCGGGGCTGCACTATCAGGGCGACGTGCGCCACCTCCTCGACGGGTGGACGCCCGTGCGCCACCAATGCGAGTGCGACCCGGATGGGGAAGGGCTATGCCTGCTCACGGACGGCGACACCTCCGAATGCCCGTGCCACGGGCCAACACAGGACGAGGTAGAATACCTCGAAACCGAGCATGGCGAGTTCGCTCGCCCGGTGGAGACGCCGGGATGGGACATGATGATAGCGCACCCGCCCTGCACCTACCTCTGCTCGTCCGGGCTCCACTGGAACAAGCGCCGCCCGGAACGGGCGCAGCAAACCGAGGATGCGCTGGCCTTCGTGCGCCTACTGCTCGACGCACCGATTCCCTTTATCGCTCTAGAAAACCCCATTGGGTGCATCTCGACCCGCATCCGCCCGCCGACGCAGACGATTCAGCCGTGGCAGTTCGGACACCCGGAGAGCAAGGCAACGTGCCTCTGGCTGAAGGGTCTGCCGCCGCTCGCGCCGACTGAGGTGATGTCGAAGCCGGAATGCGGCCACTGGGAGAACCAAACACCAAGCGGGCAAAACAAACTCGCGCCGTCTGCTGACCGCTGGAAGATCCGGTCGGCTACATACGCCGGAATCGCCCGCGCTATGGCTGCGCAGTGGTCTGCATTTCTTCTGCCTAATTTATGCACAAGGCACAAAAACAAAAACAAAATATCACCATGAACAACGAAACCCTCCGCGCCGAGATTGCCGCCGAACGGCAGCGGAACATGAGCTGCAACGCGCTCATTGACACCCTGCACTCGGTTATACGCGATAGGGACGCCGTCATCGCGCTCTTGCCTAACGCAACCATCGCCGCGACCACGGCGGTAAACCTGCACTCGGTTATCCGCGAGCGGGACGCCGAGATTGCGCGGTTGAAGGAGCAGCTACCCAAAGGCATGGGCCTCCGCGCCGAACTCGCGGACGCCCGCGCTCAAATCCGCGAGCTTACCAAGGGGGAGAAGACGCCATGAACCATCTCCAAAAAACTGAACAAACTGGAGACAATTAAC
>VFKT01000216.1 GCA_009885395.1 Deltaproteobacteria bacterium
GTCGCGGGCCGGGGCGGCTGCGCGCGCCATGCCTCGTGAGGCGGGCTTGCCCACAGCCGGGTCAGTGGCACAGCGCGTGACAATCGCCGTCGCGAGCGGCGTTGCCCGACTCAAGATTCTGCGCCCGAGCTTCGACCACGCCCTCCACACCGAGCTGGTTGCGGCCTGTGCAAACTTGGATGTTGACGAGGCGGTGCGGGTCGTTCTCCTCGAATTGCCGCCCCGCTGCGGCGCACCAATCTCCAGCACCGATTCCTCCCCTGCACCGGATGGTGTGGCTGCGGTGGCCGCGCTGCGGGTTCCCGTCCTCGGCCTCTTGCGAGGGATGATCGCGGACGAGTGGCTCGAACTCGCTCTGGCCTGCGATCTCCGGCTGGCCGCTCCGGCGACCCGTTTCGTCATCAGCGCCGTCACGGGGGGCGATTTCCCGAGGCATGGCGCGACCCAGCGGCTACCCCGGCTGATCGGACAAGCCACCGCCCTCTGGATGCTCTTGACGGGCGAGCCCCTGACTGCGAGCCGCGCGCAGGCGTTGGGCCTGGTCGATCGGATCGTGCCCACAGGCAAGATGCTACGGGTCGGTAGGGAGCAGGCCCGTCGGCTGGCGCTTCGGGCTCCTGTCGCGCAACGTTTTGCGAAAGAAGCCATGCGTGCGGCCGGAGATCTGCCGCTGGCCGAAGGCCTGCGCCTTGAAGGCGATCTGTACGCGCTGCTCCAGACCACGACCGATCGGCTCGAGGGCTTGACGGCCTTTCGCGAGCGTCGCCGGCCGCGCTTCAGCGGACGCTGAGGCTTGGCGTTGTACGAACGCCGCAGCACTTCAGTTGCGCAGCCGGTAGCTTCGTCGGCTACGAGTTTGCGACGGCGCGCCGGGTTGTGCCGTCGCCTTGCTGAATCTCCGACACAACGTCAGTGGTAAAATCAGCGAGGCAGCGGCCGGTGGCGGACTCGGGCCGAGCCTCGCTGCGGAGACGCAGCAGATCCTCGGGCGTGTCGATATCGAGGGCAACGCGGGGCAGCGCGAGTTCCGCCCAGCGGATCCCCCCAAGAGTCGCCGCCGCGCGGTGCCGGGCAAGACTGAAGGGCCCGAAGGCCGGCGCGAAGAGGCTCGGGTCCGAGAGCGCCAGCGCATTGGTCCCCGTGCCGTCCCTCGAGACGGCAGCGATCGCTGCCGGACCATCGCGATGCAACTGATCGAGCATCAAATCCACATCCGCCGCCTCAAGCAGCGGTACATCTCCCATGACGATCAATGCAGGACCGGCCCGAAAACTCGTCCCGGCGCCATCCGCTCCGGCACCGCTATAAGCGCCCACGCCTGCCCGCGGCGGCAACGTCGGCTGCAGATTCAAGGCGCGGGCGAGGGCGGCGTTGAGGCCGAGGCCACCGATCGGTTCTTCGAGCCAGAGGGCGCCACATCGCAAGGCCAGATCAAGCGCGTCCGCATCGCCGGCCGCAACGAGAATCGAGCCGACGCCGCTAGAGGCGGCGAGGGCGGCCAACACGTCTTCCAGCATCGCCATGGCCAGCCGCCGCCGGGCTTCAGGCGGCAGGACCGAGGCGAGTCGTTGCTTGGCGTCCGCACCCAGCCGTGCCGGCACGATGGCCAAGACAAGCCCGGGTTGCGTCCCCGAAATAGATCTGCGAAACGCGGTTCGGTGCATCGGGGTGCGTTTCCATGCGCGTGATTGGCGGGGTTGCCCGCGGTCGACGCCTCGAAGCGCCGGCCGGCCAGGCCGTTCGTCCCACCTCTGCACGCCTTCGTGAGTCGGCCTTTGGCATACTCGAGCATCGCGGTGCAATTGCGCGAGCGCGCGTGCTCGACCTCTGGGCCGGAACCGGTGCGCTTGGGATTGAGGCTTTATCAAGGGGCGCCAGGGAACTGGTTGCCGTCGAGGCGTCGCGCGAGGTGGCGGCCTGCCTTGAACGGAATTTGGAACATTGCGGCTTCCGAACCCGAGCGATGGTCCTCGAGCAACCGGTCGCCAAGGCCCTGTTGCGCCTGCGTTCGGGCGAGCAGTTCGACCTGGTGCTGGCGGATCCACCCTGGGCGCTTGAAGACGAGGTCGCCGCAGCGCTTGCGGCGCTGGTGGAGCAGGGGCTGCTCGCCAGCGGCGGGCTGGTTGCCCTCGAACACCCGGCTTCGCGCGAGTTGCCCGAGATCGCCGGGCTTGCGTGTGCCCTCGATCGTCGGCAAGGGCGTGGGGCCTTCGGGCTTCTCGCGCCAACCAATTCTGGCGCGCACGATCTGCCCGAGGATTGAGGAGGAGCGGCGGTGGCGGTGAACCCAAAAGGCAAGAATACGATTCCGAAATCCGGCGGCGTGCAACTCGCGGTCTATCCCGGATCCTTCGACCCGATCACCAACGGTCATGTCGATATCGTGCGGCGCGCCCTTGCCGTGTTTCCGAAAGTCATGGTTGCGGTGGCCTTCAACCCGAACAAGGACTCGTCGCTTTTCAGTCCTGAAGAACGGATCGAGATGATCCACGAGACCCTGGTCGAGTTTGGCGACCGCATCGAGGTCGATGCTTTTAGTGGTTTACTGGTCGATTATGCGCAGCGCATCGGTGCCTCGGTCGTGGTGCGCGGGCTGCGCGCGGTCTCGGATTTCGAGTACGAACTTCAGATGACGATGATGAACCGGCACCTCGCCAAGGGCATCGAGGCCGTCTTTCTGATGGCCGCCGCAGAGTACTTCTACACCAGTTCAAGGCTGGTGAAGGAGGTCGCGAGCTTCGGTGGCGACGTCCGGGCGCACGTGCCCGCGTCGGTTCGTCGGCGGCTGCGGGCGAAACTTGGCGAGGGCCGATCAAAGGGACGTTGAAGCGTCCTCCGGAACCGGCCCTCGCGCTCCGTCAAATTTATTTATACATTCCCTTACGGAAGATGGCCTCGGCCTTGGCCGCGGCTGCATCCGCCCGGTCGGCGGCCTGGGAGGCTCTCGTTGCCGCTGCCTCCGACCGAGCCGCCGCGTCTTCGGCCCGCTGCGCCGCAAGCTCGGCCGGGCTCGGGCCCTTATCGGCGCAACCGCTGGCCGTGAGACCGGCGATCACCAACGCCGCCACCACCACTCCTCGCTGGATCTCTCTCCGCATCGTCGTTCCTCTCCTCTTGTTGGCCGCATCTCGGGCCGACGGTGTCGTCCGGACACATCGACCGCCTGCGACTGCCGGACGACGGTGGCATGGCCCCGCGCGTCAGACAAGTGGAAGCCGAGGCTCGCCGGGGGCTGTCGGCGGACGGCGCGGCTTGCTAGCCCGTACGCGTCCGGCGGTCTGCCGGATCGACGGCGAGATGACCGGCGGCCGACGCTCGCGACCGTCCCAGGAGGTGCGTTTTTCATGGCTACGATGATCACAGACGAGTGCATCAACTGCGGCGCTTGCGAGCCCGAATGCCCCAACGCGGCAATCTACCAGGGCGGCATCGAATGGGAGGCCCTCGACGGCACGAAACACCCGCCGCTCTCGAACGATTTCTTCTACATCGTGCCTGAGAAATGCACCGAATGTGTCGGCTTCTACGACCACGAGGCTTGTGCCGCGGTCTGTCCCGTCGATTGCTGCATTCCCGACCCAGAGCGTCCCGAAACCGAAGACGCGCTGGCGGTGCGTGCCAAGGAGATTCATCCGGAGAAAGAGTTCCCGGTCGAATTGCCCTCGCGCTTCCGCAAAGCGGCGTCAGCGCCAGCGGCAGCGCCGCAGGCCTCGGGCGCAGCCCCGTTGGCGCCCACGGCAGGCGCGACGATGGTCGCCGCGCCACTTCGGATGGCCCGCTTCGGCAAGGTCGAGCGCAAAATTGAACCGCTGGCGACGCCCGCTCGTCGCAGCGGGCCCTCGGTGGATGAGTTGCCGATCGATTTCGAGGAAGCCCTCCAGATCGTGCAGGCCGGGGCACCAATCGGGGCGGGATCGCGCCTCGTGCGCCTGGCTGTCTGCCTCGCTCAGCCCCTGCTCGGAGCCCTGCCGGCGGCGGCCAAGGCGAAACTCGAAGAGGCGATGGGCGACCGCCGCATCTTCAGTGCGAGTGGGTCGACCGGCTTCAATATCATGCTGCACGTCCTGCTTTTTCCGCTGCTCGCGATGGCTTTCGCCGTGCTGGCCGAGGGCGACAGTATCTACACGCGTGGCCTCACCAACTGGTTTTTCCTCGGCATGAGCATTTCGATCGCAGAATGTGTCTGGCGACTCCGCGAGGCGGTGATCCGGGCCCGCCCGCTCTCCGAGGTCGTCTGGCGCGGCAGCATCTACGGCTACGCGCTGCTGCCCTTGGCGCTGCCGCTGGCCTCGCGTGCGGGCGCGGCTCGCCGCATGGGCGAGGTCGGTGCCGAGGGGTTCTATGGCAAGGAAACCTCCTTTGACGAGAAGCGCGAGCGCGAACGCCGCTATGGCGAAATCTACTCGTTGGAGGAACGCCCCGACGGCTGGATCTTTCGCCTCGAACTGCCGCGCCAGATCCCGCCTTCTGGTGTCAAAGATCAACTCGGTGTCGGCGGCGCGATGCCAGATTACGATTTGACCACGCGCGTCCTGCCGGGCGGGCTTCAGGTGCATGGCCGGGTGGTCGATGAACGCCTCCGCACGATTGCGGCGAGCGCACCCGCGTTCCCGGCAGATTTCACCACCGAAGTGCCCCTGCGGGAGCGGCCGCTCGGCTATGTGCAGCGCTACGGCAACAAACTTCTCGAAGTGGTGGTGCTCAAGGTCTCGGCCGTCGAGAAGCTGCCACGCACAGCCAATGCCGCCTGAAGTCCGGATCCTTGCTCTGGCCGCCGATCTTCCCGGCGAGCCGGTCGATCTTGGCACGCAGCTCGGCTGCAGCGAGGCCGAGCTGCGGCAATCCACCGGCATCGCGGCGCGCCACCACTCGGCCGACGGCGAGGGGCCCTCGGCTCTCGCCGAACGGGCGGCCCGCGAGGCTCTCGCGAGGGCCGGGGTTGCCGCCGACGAAATCTCGATGGTGCTCTTTGCGACGGCGACGCCGGATGTGAGCTTTCCGGGAGCGGCCTGCTTCCTCCAGGACCGTTTGGGCCTGGGCACGACGCCGGGGCTCGATATCCGGGCGCAGAGTGCTGGTTTTTTATGTGGACTCGATTTGGCGGCGGCTTTCTGCGGCAATTCCGGCCCCCTGCACGCGCGCCCGCTGCTTCTCGCCGCCGGTGAGGTGCTCTCGAGTGGGCTCGATTTGACGCCACGCGGTCGCGAGCTTTCCAGTCGTCTGGCCGATGGAGCGGCGGTTGCCGTTGTTGGCGTCGGTCATTCCGGTTTTTTGGTGCGCGCGCTGGACTGGGCCACCGACGGCACCCTCGTCGAACAATTCTGGTGTGAAGCACCCAATAGTCGCCGGATGGGGGGGCGGGTGATGCTTTCGGATTTCGAGGACGGTTCCATCTACCCGCGCGCCGACCTGCCCGCCTTGGCCGCGATCGCACGCGAGCGTCTCGCCGCCGCAATTGCGCAGGTGCTCGAGCGGGCCGGCTGGCAAGCCTCCGAGGTGGATCTCGCGATTGTCGACTGGATCGAGCCGCAGGTCGCTGACGAGGCGGCGTCGCTTGCGGGGCTGAAAGCCGGCTCGCGACTGGTGGTGCCCACGCGTCGTTTTGGTCATGTGCTTGCGGCAGGTCTGCCCATCGCCCTGGCCCAGGAAACGCCTCATCTTGACGCTGGGGCGCGGGTGGTTCTGGCTGCGGCCGGACCGGGGTTTTCCTGGGGCGCTGCGGCGATCGAGCTGGGAAAACTTTCATGATCGCGCGCACGCATATCCTCGGTATCGGCACGGCGATCCCCGAGCACGTCGTCACCAACGACGATCTGAGCCGGCTGATGGAAACCTCGGATGAGTGGATCGCCCAGCGCACCGGCATCCGTCAGCGGCGCCATATCGATGTGAACACCGGTCCCAGTGATCTTGGCGCCGAAGCCGCGCGGATCGCATTGGACGACGCAGGCATCGGCATCGACGCCATCGACGCCATCGTTTTTGCGACCTTGTCGCCCGATATCGACTGGCCGGCCGCGGCGGCCCTTCTGGCGCGCAAGCTGGGCGCGCGTCCGATGCCGGCATTTGACGTCAAGAATCAATGTTCGGGCTTTCTCTACTCGCTTGCGGTGGCCGATGCCCTGATCCGCGGCGGGCGGGCAAGCCGGGTGCTGGTGGTGGGCGCCGAGGTCCATTCGAGCGGGCTTGATTTGACGACCCGGGGGCGCGAGGTCTCTGTGATCTTCGGTGACGCCGCGGCCGCCGTGGTGCTGGGCCCATCCCCCGATCCCGAGCGCGGGCTTTTATCCGTGCATCTGCATGCCGAGGGGGCCTACGCCGAGCGGCTTTGGATCGAGATCGCCGCCAGCCGCCGCCAGCCACGGCTCAAGCCAGCCGATCTCGAAGGCGACAAACCCGCAGTCTATCCCGGGATGAGCGGCCGCTATGTCTTCAAACACGCCGTGACCCGCTTCCCCGAGGTCATCCGCGAAGCCCTGGCCTTCGATGGCCTCTCGGTCGCCGATCTCGATATCCTGATCCCGCACCAGGCGAACCTTCGCATCAGCCAGGCGGTGGCAGCAGAACTCGGCCTCAGCAGCGATCAGGTTGTCAATAACATTGAAAATTACGGCAACACCACGGCCGCCTCGATCCCGCTCGCGCTTGCCGAAGCGCTGCGCGATGGCCGCGTCGGACCTGGCAAGACGGTCTGCCTGGCCGCCTTTGGTGCCGGCTTCACCTGGGGGGCCGCGGTCTTCCGCTGGTAGCCGTCGATGCAAGCCAGATCCGAGGCCACCGCGGCCTGGCGGCTACGCGACATGGCCGAGGCCGATCTTGACGCGGTGCTCACCATTGCCGCCGGGACGGATCTCGCCGGCTTGAATCGCGACGGCCTTCGCCGCGAACTGCAGCTGCCCTTCGCCTCTTGCCAGGTGCTGGCGGCTGCCGATGGCGTGATCGGCTACTCGATCCACTGGGTCGTTGCTGGCGAGGCCGAGATCCATGCCGTCGCCGTCTCGGCGGGCATCCGTCGCCAGGGCGCAGGAAGACTGCTGGTCGAGAGCGTCCTTGAGCGAGTGGGCAGGGCAGGCGCGACCCGCTGTCAGCTCGAAGTCGCAGAGGAGAACGCTGCGGGACGCGCACTCTATACGGGCCTGGGTTTTTGCGAGGTCGGACGGCGTCGGGATTATTACGGATCCGGCCGCGATTCGCTCTTGTTTGAGTGCCGAATCATGGGCTCGAAAGATTCGACGTTGCCGAACGCTGAAATTTCGATTACCATGCATAAGTCGCATTCGGCTTTCTGATCGGGAGGGCGCTACGGGATGTTCAAGGTTGGCGAGAAGGTTGTTTATCCCGCGCATGGCGTCGGCGTCATCGAAAGTATCCAAGCCAAGACGATCGCTGGAACCGAGAAAAATTTTTACATGCTCCGCTTCCTTGAGAGCGACATGACGATCATGGTGCCGACGGAGAATGTCGACGCCGTCGGATTGAGGCGGATCATCGGCAAAGAGACGGTTGCCAAGGTTTACAAAATCTTGCGCGACAAACGTGTCGAAGTCGATCAGGCCACCTGGAACCGCCGCTATCGGGACTACACCGATCGGATCAAGACGGGTTCAGTCATCGAGATCGCCAAGGTGCTCCGCGACCTCTTCGTGCTCAAGGGGGACAAGGAATTGTCCTTTGGCGAGCGCAAGATGCTCGATACCGCCCGCAACCTGCTCGTGAAGGAACTCGCGATCGCGCGTGCCCATCCCGAAGAGAAGATCATGGAGGAACTCAAGGCGATTTTCGCCCCCTGAGTTCCTTTGGCAGGGCATCGTTCAGCGAACCGCTGCGCAGCCCCACCAGATCCAGCACGGCCGAGCGGAAGCCGGCGCGGCGCACCCCCTCCAGCAGGGCTTCGTGGCGCTTTTCCTCCTGTGCGCGTGGCAATTCGGCGAGCGGCACACTGATGCGTGCGGAATCGCCATTGACCCGTACCCGCAGATCGCTGAAACCCAGCGCCCAGACCGCGGCCTCGGCACGCTCGATGCGGCCGAGGATTTCACGCGTCACCGGCGTGCCGTAGGGGATCCGCGACGCGAGGCAGGGGCTGGCCGGCTTGTCCGCCGTGGGCA
>VFKT01000308.1 GCA_009885395.1 Deltaproteobacteria bacterium
GCACCGGCGCTTCCTGCGCCCACCCGCCACCGGGTACAGGCATGGGCGCCTCCCCTTGGGAAAGTAGCCCCAAAACCGCGCCACGTCGCGCGTGAGCAACTCCATGCCGGAGATGCGGTGCTACTCGCCGAGATGGAAGTCCGGCCAAGCCGAGGAGCGCACCCCGCCTCGTTTTCGGTACGCCACGAAGCACCTACCCGCAAGGAAGGCCGCATCAACGCGAATCGCCAAGCAGCAAACGGTCGACATGTCTTGCCCTCGTCGTCCCTTGTCGGCTGCGCCGTTGCGGGCACGCCACCGCACCCATCTGTGCGCTGCTGACACACTCGCGATTGGCTCCCCGGCGACGACACCCCTGCCGCTCCGCCGGGCCATCTGAGGTTCCAGGCGGGCCTCCGACCCAGACCTGCCCTCGGCTGATGGGTCGGCATTCGCAGAACCCATATCGCGTGGAGCAGGCTTCGCATCGGTGAAAACGGGTATACGACTCGCGCTAAACCCCAAGGCGAGATCGGTCAGAGACGGCCCAACGTCGTTGACTGAGCCGACTCCCGGAAGCGGAGGGTGTTCAGGATGGGGCGAATGAAGAAAAGAAATCAACAGGGGTTCACGCTGATCGAACTCCTGGTGGTGGTGGCGATCATCGGGATCGTGGCAGCGATCGCGATCCCGCAGTTTTCGGCGCACAGGGCGCAAGGATTCAACGCGCGCGCGTCGTCCGATCTGCGCAACCTGGCTTCTGCCGAGGAGGCTTATTTCGCCTCCAACGCGGGCTATACCGCGACACTGGCGCAATTGGTGGGCTTTCAACAATCGCCCGGCGTGGTCCTCGCGGTAGTCCCTGCCGCCAGCTCGTTCACAGCGAGGGCCTCGCATCCGAGCGGTGACAAGAGCGACGCTTGGGATTCGGCCAACGGCGGGCTGCAGAACGCCCCCTCTGCCTGGCGGGTCCAACGGAAGCGAGGGCGGCTCGCTGGGGGGTCTTCCAAACCCGAGGCCGTCGGATCAGAAGATCCGGCGCCCTCGGCCCTTGCTTTGCGGCGTCCGCCTTTTGCGCACTGGCTCCCGACCGCGCCCGACGCGACGCAGCAGCCGGGCCTTCGCCGACACTCGCCCCGTGGCGAAGCGACCCCTACAGCCTCCCGTCATCGACGCGGCGATACACGCCGCCTCAACCGGGAGAACTTTCGTCATGAAAAAAAATCGCGAAGTTTGTGTCATCGGAGTTGGCATGACGAAGTTCGAGCGCTGCGACAAGCGCTACGTCGAACTCGTCCACGAATCGATCAACGAAGCCTTGAAAATGGCAGGAACACCCGCCAGCGACTTCGAGCAGGCCTACTGCGGCTATGTCGAGGGGATGAGCGCACAGGGGCAGCGCGCGCTCTACGAGATGGGGCTTGGCGGTCTGCCGGTCTACAACGTCCATAACTATTGCTCGACTGGATCAAACGCCCTCTTCCTGGGCTGGCAGGCGATCACCTCTGGCATCAGCGAGTGCATCCTCGCGTTTGGCTTCGAGAAGATGAAGAAAGGCTCGCTCGACTCGCAGCTCACGGGTCTCAAGGAAGATTTCAAGGAGAACGAAAAAAAGACGCCCCAGGCGGCGGTCTTCTTCGGCAACGGCGGCCGCCAGCATATGGAGCTTTACGGCACGACCAAAGAGCAGTTCGCCAAGATCAGCGTGAAGAACCATCGCCACTCGGTGAACAATCCCCGCTCGCAGTACCGCAACGAAGTCACCTTGGAAGAGGTGCTTGGCTCACGCGAGATCTACGACCCCTTGACCGTTCTGCAATGTTGCCCCACCTCCGACGGCGCCGGTGCAGCCATTCTCTGCTCGGAGGAGTATGCGCGCCGCCACGGGCATACCAACCCCGTCAAGATTACCGGCATTTCGATGCAAACCGATCTGCTCGAAGACTTCGGCCTCGGCCACCTCGGCCTGATCGGGGTGGGCATGTCGAAACGTGCGGCAAAGAACGCATATGAAATGGCGGGTGTGGGGCCGAACGATGTGCAGGTGATCGAGTTGCACGATTGTTTCAGCACCAACGAACTCGTCAGCTACGAATCCCTGGGGCTCTGCCCGGAAGGGCAAGGCGGTCGCCTGATCGACGAGAATGAGGTCACCTACGGCGGCCGTTGGGTGGTGAACCCCTCGGGCGGACTGCTCTCGAAGGGCCACCCGCTCGGCGCGACCGGATTGGCGCAATGCTTCGAGATTACTTCCCAGCTCATGGGCCGGGCCGAGAAGCGTCAAGTGGAAGGCGCGCGGGTCGGTCTGCAGCACAACGTCGGCCTGGGCGGGGCCAGCGTGGTGGCGGTCTACCAGCGTTGAAACCTGTGTGATCGCGGCTGGATTGCCTCGGACGAGGCGGTCCGGCCGCGATTACCGCGCCGGATGGCCGTGGTGGTCCCCCGCGCCGGGCGTCTCCCCGCTGGAGCCAGCCGGGCACGGCACGCGTTCGTCGTCGCAAACCTCGATCACGGCCATCATGCCATTATCCTCGTGCCCACCAATATGGCAGTGGTAGACAAATTTTCCAGCAATCACAGGGTTATCGAAGGGGATCCGGAGAACGACCTGGTTGCGCGGTGATCCCCCTGTCGGACAACCGTAGATGGGCCAGTCTTGCCCCTGCTCCGCCAAGGTCCGACAGGCGCCCGAAACGTCGCGATCGCAATCACGGAAAGGAAGATTGACGGTATCTTGATGGCCGACGAACTCGACCGCCTGCCCACCCACCGAGACCACCTGATAGTCAAGCTGGTGGATATGGAAGACGTGGTTCTCACCCGTGCAATTATTGATGACCCACTCTTCAACGCAACCGTCCGCGGGTGCAAGCTCGACTTCAGTGTCGATGCGGTCCATATCGAATTGCTTGCCGTTGATGAAGAATTCGTCCCCGTCAACAGTCTCCTGAAAATCGAAAGTGCGTTGCCGGCAGACCGGGCGCTCGCGCAAATCCTCGACCGGCGGAAACTGCTCGGCCGTGGGAAGGGCTGGCGTGGCGACCGCGGTGCCATGCGACACCATCGTCGCCAGCACCCCGCCAGGATTGCAGTCGGCCTGGGGCCCCATGCAGGTGGTGCCGTCCGAGCTCTCGCAGCCGATGGTGTTGTCGAGCCCTTCGTCGGTGCAGGAGCCACCGTCGTAAACCGGATTTGAGCCTTCAAAATAAGGATCGTAATCCGGCGGTCGGTTGCCCTGTGGCAAGGCCCGAAGGACATAGTCGCCGTGCGGCCCCCCCACCACGAGGAATTGGGTTCGCGCCGCCGTCGGCAGCATGATCTCGGTCCGGGGAATGAGTCGGGTATGACGGTTGCCGTCGCGCGCCACTTCGTAGAGCACATGGCCGTCGAGCGAGAGGTGGTAGTAGAGATCGGCGCCGACGTTGCCGACACTCCAGAGCTGAACCTCACCCGGATGGATGTTTATGCGTGGGTTGATCTGGCCATTGACCGTGCGCGTGGTCGGCTCGCCTGGATCCGGCGGCGAATTGACGGTGCCGTCGGGGAGGATCTGCAGATCCTTCAACAAGAGCACGCGCTGCCGGATATCCGCCAACTGCGGGAAGGGATCGAGCAGGCCTGAGACGATGATGCCCCCCGACATTCCACCGCCGACCTGCGCCTCGGTCAAGCCATGTTGGTGCGGGTGGTAGTAGAACATGCCCTCGGGGTGGTCGTCGGGGATTTCGATCGAATACAGGATCTCCTGACCGGGATCGGCTTGCAGAAAAACATCGTCGCCCTGCCCGTCGGCGCTGGGCAAAGGCGAGACGTTCATGCCGTGGTAGTGGAGATTGGTCGCGTTTTGCGGAAGCTGGTTCCGCAGGATGAGTTGGATGGTATCGCCCGGGTTCACAAAAAGCGTCGGCGGGATGAAACGCCCGTTGTAGACTGTCGATTGCACCTTCGTGCCATCGACGGTGATGCTTGAGGCTTTCGCCGTCAGCGCGGCGTAAAGTATTCCATTCTTGCCGGTGTGGATGGCGGGTGGCTCGCGCAGGCGATTGCCTCCGGTCTCGGGGCTGCACGCCACCACCAGCAAGAGCAACAACAAGCACGGCCCTGCGGCGCGACGACTGGATTTCAAACCGTTCATGCGGAGCGGAGTAGCAACTTTCCGAGGGCATTGGAAACGCGGAAGCTCGTGCCTATTTGGTCGCGACAGGGTTGACGGGACTGCCGGTCCCACCCACCACCGGTTCCGGCGAGGCGCTCAGCAAGAATTCATAAACGCCATCCGCCGCACAATCCGCGGCCAGATCATCGAGGTGCCAGTTCTGGCCCTGCAGGAGCCCGACCTCGACCAGATTGAGAAGATGCACCGGGAAAAGCGCGGCATCGTCCTCACCCGGCCAGACTTCGAAGGCCAGGGTATCGGTCGCCACCGCCGCCACATCGCGCTCGCGCAACCAGGGCACGGCCTTCCACGACAGCCCGGGGGTCGGGATACGATACCCTTCCTTGTCGCCGGCGCGCAGCAATTCCATCTGCCCGGTACGGACCAGCAGGATATCGCCCGACTCGATCGAGAGCCCGGTCAGCGCCAGTGCGGCATCGAGATCTTCCGGACCGATGGGATGGCCCCCGGGCACACGCCCGAGGCCCATCGCCCGTGCCACGTCAAGCAGAATACCGCGACTGACGATGGTCTTCACCTTGTCGATGCCACAGCGCATCGCTCCGGTTTCGGCGCGGACGGTGGACGAAGGATGGCCGTTGTAGAGCCGGCCGTCGTAGCTGGCGTGCGCCAGGGCGTCCCAATGCGTCCCGCTTTGCAGGCCCATCATGATCACGTCGTCGCTCATGCAGGTGGCCGCCGGATCGCCGGTGTAGGGCGTGTTGATGCTGGTCATCGTATGGACCGGATTGATCCGGTTTGGGATCCGGCCGGTCTGCGGGCCGTCGCTGCTGAGCGGAATCGCCAAGGAAAACGACACCCCACGCCGCACCGAACGCGTGCCGCGCAGCGTGGCTTCCGGCGTGATGAGATTGAGCGTGCCCAGCTCGTCATCAGCACCAAAGCGGCCGCGGTTGGAAACGCGGCGGGCAACTTCGTGGAACCATTCGGGCAGCGCCATGCAGTACTCCTTCGACCGGAAGGAGCAGGCTTCGCTCAGATTCAGGCGCCCGGCAAGCGCCGGAGCCACCGAAACTCAGGCGCTCTGCAGCTCGATCTGGAGCGCCTGCTCCGCAAGAAAGAGCGGTGCCAGAGACGGGAGACGCACCCGATGGCAGCCAAAGCGCCGTGAAATCTCATTGGCGGTTCGTATCAGCATACCCAGAACCGCAGGGGACCCAGCCCGCGCCATGCGAGCCGCTGCGCCCACCAGAGTGAGAGCCCCGACCGTATGCCCGGTGCGATCGAGCACGGCCGCCGCCACAGAGGCCACACCCGGTTGCCACTCGCCCCGGTCGAGCGCCCAGCCCACCTCGCCGATCGCGCCCAGTTCGGCCCGCTGCCGTGGCGAAATTTCGAGTGGCGGACCCATCGAGAGAAAGCTGATGGACTCAACCGGCGACCGGACGGCCACGCGGTCAGCGAGCAGAACGCGGCCCGCCGCGCTGCTCATGGCCGGGTAGCGCCGACCGATTTCGATGTCGGCAGCACCGCCGATGGGGTCGGCCCGCTCAACAAAGACCAGTTGGCCGTCGATCAGCACACCATACATGGCCGTTTCCTCAAGCTCCTGGGTGAGCCGGAGAAGGGCCGGCCGGACATCCGACAACGAGGCACAACGCCGGAGCGCGACCATGCCGAGCTCGAAAACCTTGAGCGAGAGCCGGAATCTGCGGCCACCATCGACCCGCTCCAGCAGCCCGATTTGAAGCAACGTATAGACAAACCGACTCGCCGTACTCTTGCTGATCCCCACCCGGCGGGAGAGCTCCATCAGCCCCAACTCGGGCTCATCGTCCGAAAAGGCCAGCATAATGCGGTTTGCCTTTTCGAGCGACCCATTGCGATTAGAGCTCGTGTCGAGTTTCATTGGACGGTTCCTGAGGTACGAGGCCTCGGGCGGAGGTCAGATGCGTTTCAGATTCGAGAATTCTACGACCATCCGCGCGCTGCGGTCAATGCTTTTTCGTAGGCATCCCCACCGGGATGGGTTGATCTCTCAGGGCCCCATCGCCGTCGCAATCACAATCCTCGC
>VFKT01000163.1 GCA_009885395.1 Deltaproteobacteria bacterium
CGCGGCCAGGGCGGCCTCGAAGCGACACCGAACCCCGGGGGCCAACTCGATCCGGCGCGCCCAGACCAGGCCACGGGCACGGCAATGCGCCCCCTCGAAGCGAATCGTCCCTGAGCCGTAAATCGCCCCTTCCAAATCAAAGTCCTGGCCGATCACAAGATCGCCCTCGACGAACACGACCCCGGAACCACGGAGGTGCCCGACTCGTCCGCCACCGAGTCGGATTGCCGTGCCGGCCAGCTTGAAATCCGCTTGACCGACCGGATCGATTCGCTCCAATCCAGTCCCCGCCGCAAAGCCATGAATATTGAAAGACCGGACCAGTGCACCGCGCTCTTCGGCGACAAGACCCTCCCAACCAAATGCCGGAAGGAGACGGTCGAGTTCAGCGAAACCAGCAGCCGCAATCTCGCGGGCCGGCAGTTCCGGAAAAAGTTCGAGTGCACCCGGGCTAAAGGACACCTCGCCACTCGTCACGACCAGGGCTGCCGGCAGATACGGGAGCGGCGCGAGACCAAGCACACCTTCGACCGCCCGGCGGGTTGCCGCCACCGACCAGCCGCGGCCGAGGACTCGCAAAAATGTCGTCTGGGGGGAGTCTCCCGCCGCCACCGAGCCGGAGCCTGCGGATGCCGGGCTCGCCAGCAGATGCGCGTCGTAACCGAAGGGTGCCCCCGGGAACGCCACCAGGCCCCCGCCAAAATCGAGCCATGGCCCCGGCGCTTCCGGGTGAGAGAGTGCCCCCGCCAAGGGCTGCACCGCCAACGCCCGGTCCGGAGCAAGCAGGGCTGCGGCGTGGTGGACAGCCGCCTCGGCATTGTAGCGGGCCTGCAACGCAGCACGCCGCCGTCCCATCTCCCAGAATTCATCGCCGAGGAGCCGCAACGCGATTGCCGAAAGCACGGCCAGGAGTGCCGCCACCAGAAGAACGGTGAAGAGGATGACGCCGGCCTCGCTCGAAAATTGGACGCGACGGCATCCCGACACCGTGGCCCGGGAGGACGCGCCTGCCACCTCGCGGCACGCCGTGCTCGTGGCGGAGCTCATCCGTTGCACCCGGCTCGTAGCGCTGCGACCGCCCGCAGGGAAAGGCCGATCGGCCGGCCGCGCCACGATCGTAAGATCTCAAGCGCAAAATCGACCCGTCGCGGCAGCCGCGCCAGTTCCGGGGACGATCCAGCCGGCCACGCCCGGAACTCTGCGCTCGAAAGTTCGCTCAGCATCGACATCGATTGCCTGCCGACCCGCCGCGTGAGACGCTGGCCGCTGGCGGCGGCCAGCTCTATTTCTTCACTAGACTGGGAATCCACGGCACCATCGCCATCGCGGTCGGAGCGGAGAACGATCCTCGAAACGCTGGAACCAAGAACCGCCCCCACGCCGACGCATCTGGGATCCTGAGCCGCCGTCTGCAAATCACGCCACGCCACGTCGGCTGCGAAAGTAAGATCAGCCATTGCCCGAACCTCTTCGGTGACCCGACCAAAGAGTTCAGCGTGCGTGGCCAGGAGGCCCAAGGCCGCCGCGGCGACCAGCGAGGCGCTGAAGACAGCACAAATCAGCTCAATCAACATCGCTCCCCCGCCTGCATCTTTAGAGCCCCTGGGCGCCATCTCCATGGCGTCGATTCGATTGTCATGGCGCGACTCCGACCAACACTAATCCAGTGATAGACGGACGATCCCAGCGCGCCGTGACCTCAATCCGTGAGAGTCCGGCGGCCGGATCATCCCGCACGATGTGCCAGATCCGGGTCACTTCCGTCGTGTCAACCACCACCACGTCGTGTCCGGCCAGCCGCGCTGCGGGGCTCGCCGCCAACAACTCTTCGAGCCTCGACGCCGCAGCCGTGACACCCGCGGCCTCGGCACGCGCTTCAGTGACCAGCTTGATGAGGGCAAGAGCGGCCGCGCTCGCGGCCATGCCAAGCCCGGCCACGAAGAGCAGCGCCAGCACGACCTCGATCAGGGCGAAGCCCCGTTGTCGGCAATCCAGGCGTGCTTTCATTCGACCCTCAAGCGACCGCGCTGGTTCACCACCACGGCACGGCGCTGACCCTTGAGTTCGAATATCAAGGTCATGTTCTCGGCTCGTCCGTCAGGAAAGAAGCGCACGTCCCCACCCGAGGTCGCCTCCACCAATCGGGTTCCATTGCTGAGGTTTTCGGTCCGCGGCGGGCTGCCCAGGGGACCGACCAGAACCGCGCCGCCCTCGACGCGCACCACCCACGAACGCCCCTCGGCCAGCGCCGCACGCCTCGCCCGCGTCAGCGTGCCGACGACGCCGAGAGCCGCCGCGCGCAACTGAACACCCGCCAGCATTTGAGCCGCAGCGGGCACGGCAGCGGCGGCGAGGATGGCGCTCACGCCCAACAGGAACAACAATTCGAGCAGCGTGAACCCTTGTCCGTCAAGGACAAAGGGCCCGCCGCTGCGCCTCCAACTCCCACACATGTGAAACGGGCTAGCGCGCCGCTTCAAGTGCTTCTATGACGTGCAGGACAAGATCTGCGAGCCCGCTTCCCGAAACGAGGCGTAGGCCCCTCAGCCGAGCGTGCCGAGGTACCAA
>VFKT01000242.1 GCA_009885395.1 Deltaproteobacteria bacterium
GCGGGAGCAAGGCGGGAATGGTGCGTCGCGCCATCGGACCAGGAAGGCTTGCCGCTGCGATCGCGTGGCCGTGCGGGAGCAAGGCGGGAGTAGTGTTGATAGCTAGAGCGCTGCGATCACTTGCTCCAAGAGTGCGATTGCCAGCCCAACGTCCGCGCCGTCCGATTGCGCTTTTGTGAGAGCGCTGATGGCTTGGCGCAAGAATGCGAGCGCCGCTTGCCGGTTGCCGTTCCAGATCTTGGCGAGCGCGCCGTTTTGGCTCGAGCCGTGCTCGCTGCCGGCCAGCGCCTTGCGCGCTTTATTGAGGTCCTTGAGGACTTTCGGGTCGGTCGTGCCAGCGATCAGCTGGTCGAGCTGCTCGATCAGTTCTTGGACCGCTTCGTCGGGTGCCACCACACGTACGCTGGTCGACGCCGCGCTCGCGCCGCCATCGTCATCGATCACGGCCAGCGCGACTGCATACGTGCCCGACAGCGCAAAGCGGTGCACGTGCTCGAGCGCGCCGGTTGCACCACCAAAGGCATCGATGAATGCCGCAAACGCCGCTTGATCGTCGACCGAGCCGTCACCCCACGCCAACGTGGCGCTTTGATGATCGGCCACGCCTGGGTCGGTGAAGCTCGTGCGGGCCGTGACGGGCGCGTTCGTCAGCACGAACGGCACCTCCGTATTGATGAAGTGACCAGCGCTATCCGTGAGCTCGAGCGGCGTCAGCGCAGGCGCGACGTTGACGATGCTGACCGCGACCGCGGCCTGGGCCACCAGCCCCTCGCCCGAGGGGTGCTGCGCTTGCACGGGGACGCTCGAGAACGCCGGACCGTCGATCAGCGCGGCGTCGAACGTCACGCTGCCGCCCGCGACCTCGTACGCGCCATCCCAACGCAGCTCGTAGCGCATCGCCGCTTCGTCGTAGCAGCCGGGAAGAAACTCCACGCCGTCGATCTCGGCGTCGATATCGTCCGTGCCGCCGTCGTTGCGCACGAATGAGAGCTGGGGATCGCGCTCGTGAAACCCCGTGCCGACGAGCGTCTTCGTCTCATCGACATTGCCTTGCGCGTCGCGGTCGATGGCGAGGATCGAACAGCCGACGGGCGCATACCAACGCCACGACCGCGGGCTCGAGATATCGCCGACCAGCGGCAAGTCGTCGAAGTCGTCGAGGTCATAGTCTTGGAAGTCGACCGTATAGAACTGGTCGTAGTCATCGCTGCTGTACTCGATCTCGCTGAACAGCTCGATCCAAGGCTTGGCCTGCGGCGGCCTGGCCGACGCGCTCAGTGCGCTTTGGCCGCCCTCGCCGACGGTAACGGGGCTGACGACGTCGATCGACGGCTGCAGCGTCGGGCTGCTCTCGCGCACTACGTCCACGTGCCGCCACTCGCCGAGGTTGAGCGTCCCGTCCGGCCCGTCGTTGTCGTGTTGCGTTGCATAGAAAAGCAGCTCGCCGCTCGGCGTGACGTGAAAGCCGGTGGCCGCCGCGAGATCGGCGATTAGAGCACCCCCAGAGCTGGGTCGCGGCGTGATGCGACGCCCGTTGTAGCGCGTGGTCAAGGCGATCTCGTCGCCAGGCGCGCAGTCGGCCGTCTCGCAAGTGACGAGGTAAAGGTCGATCCGATCGTGATCGCTGAGGACGGGGTGGCCGCGTGCACCCGCAAGGTATAGGGCGCCGTCGATGCTGCTCTCGCGCAAGAAGTGCAAGCTCTGGTGCGCATCTTCGACGCTCGGCCCAGACACGCGCGCGACGAAGTCCCACGCTAGCAGCGGGCTCGAGAGGTCGGGCAGATTTGAGCGATAGAAGAGGATCGGGTCGCCATCGAAGCCGCCGGTCACCGCCAACAGATACAAACCTCCGGGCAGCGGGGTGACGGCGATACCGTCGGCGTCGCTCAAGGGATCGCCGTTCTGGTTGACCGGTGTGAACTGGCTCGTGAAGACCGGCTCCTCGGGATTGCTGACGTCGAAGAACATGACGATGGACGGATGGGTCGCGCGCTCGTAGTCGATGATCCGATCGCAGTTGAGCTCGCAAAAGGCCTTCTGGCTGAAGGGCAAGCCGAAGCAACCTGCTTTGCAGGCCGCCAGCGGATCGAGTCGAGTGTCGGCCGCCATTGCGAGCATGTGGCCGACGCGCTGCATGCCGCCCGGGTGCTGATAGGCGCGCTGTGGCAGCGTGCCTTCCCCAGCACGAAAGACCAGGCCGCCTTCGACGACCGTGAAGAAGATCGTCGCTCGGTCTTCGGCCGGCGGCGCCGTGCCGTTGGTCGATGCTCCGTGCAGCAGCCGATTGCTGCGCATGCGCTCGCCGTCTTTGGCGCGCGAATCCATGCGGAACACGACCAGGTTGCCGCGACCGTTTTCGCCTGGAGAATCGTCGCAGATGATGCCCGAGCCCGGCGTCCCAGGCGTATTGCCCGACCGCGTGACGAAGAAGAACGGCGTGCCGTCCGGGCCATCAAACCGCGTGATGCCTTGATAGTGCTTGCAGAAGCTGGGGTTCGGCGTGGAGCCGATATGAACGCCGAGCGCGTCCGCCCGCTCGGTCAGCGCACGAAACTGGCCAGGCACATCGGGCACGAAGCGCATCCCATCGGGCCGAGGCTGGGCATCGGCGTGCCGAGCGGCAAAGCCAATGGTCAGCGCGAGGGCGACTGCCGCGATCTTTTCCATGCTCATGAGTCCACCTGAATCGCCTCACTACACGGGTTGGAGGGCGCTCGCTATGAGCGTAGTCGCACTGCCCGGATCCGCGATGTTTCGCGTTGGTCCGCGGATGGAAACCTGATCCGCCGCACGATCCACGCTGGCTATGATCGCTCCCGCATCGTTGCCGGACACAGAGTCGTCACCGTTCGTACGGTCGATCGGCGACGTCGGGTGTCGCGACCTGCGCGTTGCGGGCTGTCATGGGGCCAGCCTGTGCGAGCTCCTCGAAGCGGGGCTGCCGGTCGCGCCGGGCTTCGTGGTCACGGCGCAAGCTTTCATGTTTGCGATGGAGCACGCGGGGGTCGCTGCCATGCTGCGCGATGGCGTGCGTCACAATCAGAAGACCGCGCGCGCATGCCGCACGCTGGCCGGGTGCGCCAAACGCGTACAGCGAAACGTGGATGCAGGAAGACTCGCCTCCGCTGACGGCGCCGATTTCCTCAGCGCGGCCGATCAGATCATGGCCACGATGGCCTGTCCTCTATAACTGCCCGCCTTCGGCCTTCGACAGGTTCGACTGGATGTCGGGCTGATGAAAAAACGGCAGCAGCCCGTCGGCAACCATGTCGACGGGCTGCTGCCGTAGTGTGCAAACTCAGCGTACAAAGCGGGTTGACCCATCGTAGCACGCCGCACTCGGGTGGACCGGTTGATAGGCGCCATAAAGGCCCGATTGCGCGTCATCGGACGTTCGAGACCTCCTCCGCCTTGATTGCGGAGCTGCTCCGGATGGGGCAGGTCGAGTCTTGCGGCAGGCGGCCTGAGGCGCGCAGCGGGGTCCAGCCGCCGGATCAGATCGCGGCCAGGCGCGACCTATCACTTTTCGTCAAACGTCATAACCAACCAGGCATCATCATGATTTCAAGAATCCTCATCACCGTCGTGACTTTTCTATACGGAATCGCTCCGCTATTCGCGGACCTGAACGTGACACACGTTTTACACCCAGAGTGGACTCCCCATGCGCGATTCCACATGGTCTGGCTCTTAGGCACAAACACCTCGATAGCGGTTCTAGCCCTTTGGCTTCTATGGAGCCGGGGGCAGCTCGTCCTCTCCGCCGTTCTTGGCCTTTGCGTAATGACCGGGTTCTGGTTCGCCGTGGCAACCCGTGGACTGTACGGGGGCACGCTTGCCGATGTAGGAGGAATCGAGACCAGATTCTTGGGTGTTGAAGGCAATTCTTTCTTGTTCGGGTTGATCGTCGTAATGTTGGTCGCCGCTCTGGTAATGAGGCCGAACAAAGATGACGTCTAACGAAAAAGGTTAGATCGCGTGAAGACGCGTTCTGATCCGGCTGGGAGAGCTCCCAGGACGCGAAAGGCAATAGCGTGACCACGCCGCCGACACAAATTGCCGCCAGCCGTGCCGTCGCGCCCAGCGTGCTGGGACAGGCACATCTGTTTGTGAATAGGCCGATGGCCAAACACTGAATAACGAAGTTTCATTCGCCAAGGTTCACAGCCTGTTTTGCCTTCACCCGCAAATTCACGGCTCGGAACCAAGTCCGAAAAAGTCATGAGGTTTTGAGACGAACGGGGTTTGAGACGCCTTTCCCGACCCCCTGGCGCAGGCCGCAGTCAGGAGCCTAAAGCAAAAGCCCCGCGAGGTGCGGGGCCTGAGGCTGCCTCAAGGCCTGCTGAGCAGGTTTGAGGTCTTTGTACTGGCGGGCCGCGCCGAGCATGGAACAGAATTCCTGAGAAGGTGCAGGGTCAGATACCGGATATGGCGCTGGAGCAAGCGTCCTATTTGAGCCAAGTCGTCGCGGCCATCGCGGTGTTGGCTTCA
>VFKT01000225.1 GCA_009885395.1 Deltaproteobacteria bacterium
CTGGGGCTTATAGTCAACTCAAGTTCGAGGCCAGCGTCCATCGGGTACAACGCGTGCCGGCCACCGAAGCGCAGGGTCGCATCCACACCTCCGCGGTGACGGTGGCAATCCTGCCCGAGGCCGATGAAGTGGATGTCAAGCTGGAAGACAAAGATCTAAGGATCGATGTCTATCGCTCGTCGGGGCCGGGTGGGCAGAGTGTCAATACCACCGACTCGGCGGTGCGCGTCACTCATTTGCCAAGTGGGTTGGTGGTCATCTGTCAGGATGAAAAATCGCAACACAAAAACAAGGCCAAGGCGTTGCGCATCTTGCGTTCGCGGCTGCTTGAGCGGGCCGAAGCCGCCCAGCACGCCGCCCAGGCGGCCGACCGGCGCGCGATGGTCGGCAGTGGGGATCGCTCGGAGCGTATCCGGACCTATAATTTTCCGCAAAATCGCGTCACCGATCATCGCATCAATTTCACCAGCCACGCCCTTGATCGGATCATTGATGGCGAGCTGGGGGTGGTGCTCGAACCGCTCATCGCTGCCGCCCAGGCCGCAGCCCTGCAGGCGCATACTTGACATTTGCCGGGGCGCTGGCGGCGGCGACGCTCCGGCTCGAGCGGGCCGGCTGCTCGACACCCCGACTGGATGCCGAGATCCTGCTTTGTCACGCCGGCGGTCTCAGTCGGGCGGCCCTGATCGTGCGGCGGCCCGAGCCTCTTCATGACGCACTCGCGCTTTCGTTCGATGCGTTGATCGCGCGGCGCGAACGCCGCGAGCCTGTCGCCTATCTGATCAGTAGCCGCGAATTCTTTTCGCTTTCCCTGCAGGTCGATGCCTCGGTGCTGGTGCCACGGCCGGAAACCGAGCGCCTGGTCGAGGTCGCGGTTCAGATCGCGCTCAAGATGTCGGCCAGGCCGCGTGCGTCCGCGGCATCGAGTCCAGGCCTTGGCGGCGAGGCGAAACTCAAGCCAGCGACGCTGCCGGGCCCGGCGGCGCCCGAGCGACCGACCAGCGATGTCGGCAGTTTGATCGCCGGTCCTCTCCCGCCTGGCGGGGCCAAAGCGGCGCCCGAGCGACCGACCAGCGATGTCGGCAGTTTGATCGCCGGTCCTCTCCCGCCTGGCGGGGCCACGGCGGCGCCCGAGCGACCGACCAGCGATGTCGGCAGTTTGATCGCCGCCTCCCTCCCTCCAGGAGGGGAAGCGGCGGCGCATGCACTCCGGATCGTCGACGTCTGCACCGGCAGTGGCGCGGTGGCGCTCGCACTCGAGGCCGAACTCCGTCGCCACGGTTGTCCGGCCCGGATCGTTGGCAGTGATCTTTCGGCGGCGGCGCTGGGCGTGGCACGGCGGAATGTTCGCGAGTACGGCAGCGGGGTCGTTCTGCTGCGGGTCGATTTGCTCGCGGCGCTGCGCCCTGGGGGCGTCGATTTGATTGTCGCCAACCCGCCTTATTTGAGCGAAATCGATCTCGACGAGGCGGCTCCGGAGTTGAAGTGGGAGCCCGAAATGGCGCTCTGCGGTGGAAATGGCGACGGCCTCGGTGTAATCGGGGCGCTGCTCGGTGCGGCACTGAGAAGTCTTGCACCGGGGGGGTGGCTGGTCTTTGAGATCGGTGCACGGCAGGGGGCGGCATCGCTCGATCGGGCCCGGGGTCTGGGCTTTGTCGAGGGTCGGATCGAGCGGGATCTGGAAGATCGGGACCGGGTGGTCGTTTGTCGGCGCGCCGAGCGGTGACGGGTGTTGGATCGGAGCGGCCTGCGGGGCAGGGTGGGACGAGAGCGAGGGGATGGACGAGATCATCATTCACGGCGGTGGCGTGCTGCGCGGCGAGGTGGCTGTCAGCGGCGCCAAGAACGCGGCTTTGCCCGTGCTCTTTGCGTCCCTCCTGACCGCGCAACCGTGCCACATAGACAACGTTCCACAAGTTGTTGATTGTCAGACGACTGAACTGCTTCTGAGTCGGCTTGGGGTCGGTGTCGAAAGCGATGCGGGACAGGTTCGGCTCGAAGCGGCGCGGATCTCGAGCTTCGAAGCCCCTTACGATCTCGTCAAGACCATGCGAGCTTCGTTCCTGGCGCTCGGGCCCTTGCTGGCCCGCTTTGGCGAGGCGCGCGTCGCCACGCCCGGGGGTTGCGCGATCGGCAGCCGGCCGGTCGACCTGCATCTCGAAGGATTCGAGAAGATGGGTGCCACCATCCACCATACGCATGGCTACGTCGAGGCGCGTGCGCCCCGGCCGGTGGGTGGCGGACCGCGTCTGCGTGGCGTCGACATGACGCTGCGCTTTCCGTCGGTGGGAGCGACCGAAAATCTGATGATGGCGGCGACGCTGGCGCGCGGCACCACGGTCCTGCGCAATGCCGCCCGCGAGCCCGAGATCGTCGACCTCGCTTGTGCTCTGCGCAGCATGGGGGCCGATATCGAGGGTGAGGGCAGCGATGTGATCGTCATCCGCGGCGGCACCTCGCTCGGCGGCATGACGCATCGGGTCCTGCCCGACCGGATCGAAGCGGGCACGCTTCTGATTGCAGCCGCGGCAACCTGCGGCGGTAATGTTTTTGTGCGTGACGCGCGGCGCGACGATCTTGGCGTGGTGCTCGATGTGCTAGCTGCGGCCGGCGTCGAGCTTTCCTGCGAGCCGGGCGGCATCCGCGCCCGCCGCAGCGGCAACCTGGTGCCGATCGATGTCGCGACGGCGCCTTTCCCGGGGTTCCCGACCGATCTTCAGGCCCAGCTCATGGCGCTGCTCTGCTTCGCCGACGGCGAGAGTACGATTTCCGAGACCATCTTCGAGAACCGTTTCATGCATGTCCAGGAATTGGTGCGCCTTGGCGCCGATATCCGGGTCGATGGCGGTCGGGCGTTCGTGCGGGGTCCGGCGCGACTCGAAGGCGCCGAGGTGATGGCGACCGATCTGCGGGCGAGTGTTTGTTTGATCGTGGCCGGACTGGCAGCCGAGAACACCACCCGGCTGCAGCGTGTTTATCATCTTGACCGCGGCTACGAGCGGATCGAGGCCAAGCTCGCCGGGTTGGGGGCGCTGATCGAACGGCGCTCGGGATCCTTGACGGCGCGGGCTGCAGCGGCAAGTGCCGAGTATGGGGCAGGGGCGCGGCAGGCCGCTCTGGCGGCTCCAGAACGCGATCTTGCCACGCCTCCTTGTTTTGGTGATGACGTGACTTCCCTTGAGGCCGGCGGCCCAGCTGTCGATCGGGTCGCGGCTGCGGTGGGTGGCCCGGCCCGGTTGCAATCACGCCGACTGCACGTGGTGACGGGCGGCGCACCGACTGGGGCGCGGCCGACCCGGCGGCGCACGAGGGCACAGCCGTGAGGGGAGGTGCCCGGTCTACCACTGGGCCTCGCGGAAGCGCGCGCCTTCTTCCCCGGAAGGGGCAGGCCACCGGTGCCGCGACAGGCCCGGTGGTGCGGGCGCTTCATACCGCAAGCCCGGCTTTCCCGCGCTGGCTGCGGCGGCTCGAAGATCGCGGCGAGGAACAGGCAGGCTCGGCCGAACAGATCGTCCAAAAAATTATCGATGACGTGCGGCGGCAAGGCGATCGCGCGCTGCGTGCATTGAGCCGACGGCTCGATGGTGTCGACGTGCCGCCGGGCGAATTGGCGGTGGGGCGCGATGCGATGGAGGCGGCCTTTGCCACTCTGCCGCCTGCTCAGCGAGCGGCACTTCGTCTCGCGGCGCGGCGCATCCGCGACTACCACCGCCATCAGCTCGAGGTTTCGTTCCGCTACCGCGACAGTGAGGGTGTTTGGCTCGGGCAGGAGATCCGGCCCCTGCGCCGCGTCGGGCTCTACGTGCCCGGCGGTGCCGCGCTCTACCCCTCGTCGGTGCTGATGAATGCCATCCCGGCGCGGGTGGCCGGTGTCGAGCAGATCGTTGCGGTCTCGCCGCCACACTCAGGCGGCGAGCCGGCCGCACTTCTGGCGGCGGCCTGGGTGGCCGGCGTCGATACGCTTTTTCGTGTCGGCGGCGCGCAGGCCATTGCGGCTTTGACCTTTGGCACGGTCAGCATCCCGCGAGTCGATAAGATCGTCGGGCCGGGCAACCGTTTCGTCGCCACCGCGAAGAAGCTGGTTTCGGGCCGGGTCGGGATCGATATGATCGCCGGTCCAAGCGAGGTCGTGGTGGTGGCGGATCCTTCGGCGCGTGCCGATCTGGTGGCGGCCGATCTGCTGGCGCAAGCCGAACATGGGCCGGATTCAACTGCCATATGCTTGACGACGAGCGTGCGCCTCGCCGCGGCAATCGAGCGTGCGCTCGCTTCCCAACTGGCAGAGCTGCCCCGAGCGGCGCTGGCGCGACAATCGCTGCGCGCGCACGGCGCGATCGTGGTCACGCGCAGCCTCGACGAGGCCATCGAGATCGCCAATAGGCTCGCGCCCGAGCATCTCGAATTGGCGGTCCGCAATCCGCGTCAATGGCTGAAGCGTGTACACTCGGCCGGCGCGGTCTTCCTCGGTCATTGGAGCCCGGAGGCCTTTGGCGATTACCTCGCCGGACCGAATCATGTGTTGCCAACTGGCGGCACAGCGCGCTTTGGCTCGCCGCTCGGTGTTTATGATTTTCAGAAGCGGACCAGCGTGATCGAAGCCTCGGCCACAGCACTTCGGCGCCTTGGCCCGACGGTCGAGACGCTGGCCGCGATGGAAGGGCTCGACGCACACGGGCGAGCGGTGACGCTTCGCCTCGCCGGGGGCGCTGGGACGTCGGCGCGGCGCGCGACGTCGGTGTCGAGAGTCGCGCGGCGCAGCAAATCGGACTAGGTCGTCGCTCGCAGCTTGAAGGTCTTGTCGATGCCAGGCGAGGAGAATGTTTTCGCATACGGCACCCTGATGCTGCCCGAAATCATGCGGGCCCTTCTCGGGCGGGTGCCACAAGGCGAGGCGGTGCAGCTTACGGGCTACGCGCGGCATCCGATCCTCGGCGAGCCCTATCCGGGCGTGATCGCCGCGCAAGATTCGGTCGTTTACGGCATCCTCTGGCGCGATATCGCGGCGACCGAGATTGCCCTGCTCGACGCCTGGGAAGGGCCCTACTACGAACGGCGGCGGATCGTCGTGCAGCCGCGCTCGAGTGCGTCCGGCCCGGCAATCGAGGCTTTTGCCTGGGTGGTGCCGGATGAGCGCGCCGCGGTGCTCGGCGAGGGCGAGTGGGCAGAGACGGATTTTCGCGAGCGGCTCGCGGGCGAATGGGTTGAGTCGTGTGCGATGTTTGCGCGGGCGCGGCGCGGTTGACGAGGGGCGGCCGCGCCACCCGATTCTCACCATCGGACATTCCACGCATCCGATCGAGGCGTTTCTGGAGCTGCTCCGAACGCATGCAGTGACCGCGCTTGCCGATATGCGGTCGGCCCCCTTCAGCCGCTGGAGTGCCATCGCACGGTTACCGTGGCGCAGGCTCTTGCCGAGCGCGGACTTGAAGTGCAGCACATCCTGGCAGACGGGAGTCTCGAGCCAGACCAGAACACCCAGACGCGGCTGCTCGATTTCGTTGGGCTGCCGCGGTCGGGTTCGAGGAGACCGCAGGCAAAACTTTACCCCTGACGCGGCTGCTCGATTTGGTTGGGCGCCGCAGCAGGATTTGTCTCAAACCAGAGAGCAGCTGATCGCCGAGGCCTTCGCCCTTCAGGAAGCACGGATAGCCCATGTCGACGATCGGTAGGCGATGGCTGCAGAGGAAAAAAGGCCATGAAGTTCTTCGTGACATTTTATAAATGATCATTCACCCGGTGAATGGAATGAATCTCCCCCGTATGGCGACAGGAAGTCTGGCCGAGCGTCTCCGGGTCATGCCGGCGGTGGTTGTGACGGGTGCCCGGCAGACCGGCAAGACCACGCTCGTTCAGGATCTTGTGCCGGGGCGTCGCCGCTATCTCTCGCTCGATGACCTCGACGTGATGGACGCCGCGCGGCGAGACCCCGACTCCCTTCTGTGGGGCGAGGGGCCCGTCACGCCCGACGAGGTGCAGCGCGAGCCGGAACTGCTGCACGCCGCAAAACGGGTCGATGACTGGCGACGTACGCCGGAGCATTTTCTACTTACCTGATCAGCCAACCTGCTTCTGATGCGACAAGTTTTAGAATCGTTGGCCGGCCGCGCAAGTTACCTCACTTTCTGCCCGATGACCCCGGGCGAGCAGCGTGGCCTTGGGCGGGGTGGGGGCTGGGAGGAGTTGCTCGCCGCCAGAGACCAGGACTGGCTTGACCTGCTCGCGGCGCAGCCTGACGACGCTTTGGACTGGCGCGAACTCGCGTCTTGTGGCGGTTTTCCGACCCCGCCCTTCAACTGAAGACCGCCAGCGATCGGGCCGTCTGGTTCGATAGTTATGTTCGCACCTATCTCGAGCGTATTCTGCAGGATCTGTCGTCGATCGCGGCGCTGCCAGATTTCCACCGACTGAGGCGCGCCACTGCACGGCGGCTTCGGCAGTTGGTCAACCAGACCGAACTTGGTTGCGACGTTGCACTCTTACAGCCGACCGCGCAACGCTATCTGAACCTGCTCGAGACCTCGCACCTGCTGGTCCGGCTGCCGGCCTGCTCGGTGAATCGAACCAAGCGGCTCATCAAATCGCCTAAGCTCTACCGGGCTGACACCGGACTCGCGCTGAATCTGGCTGGCGGGGATTAGCCCGGTTATGCGCAATTCGAGAACCTTGTTTTGCAGGGCTTGATGGCCTGGAGGGATTCATGAATCGATCGGACTGAGGTTTTTTACTGGCGCACGGTGGTCGGTGAAGGGGTGGATTTCGTGATCGAAACGGGCGGGCGACTCCTTCCGATTGAGGTCAAGTCGACACGGCGGCCACGGCTTGCCGACGCGGCACATCTGTGGGCCTTTGGTAAAGAATATGGCAACAAGGCACGCGCCGGGCTCTTCCTTCATGCCGGCAGCAACCTCGAGTGGCTTGCTCCGGACGTCTTGACGGTGCCCTGGTGGCGGGTGCTCTGAAGCGACCGCACGCGAAGATCCGCGAGCGGTGGGCCTTTCTTCAGCCGAGGAAGACCTCTTGGTTATGCCACTCAAGCATTGTCTTCGACGGCTGATCCTCGCGTTGTTCCGGCACTCGGATGGGCGCACCTTGTCGCTTGTAGTACGCGCGCCCGTTGTTCCACTCCTCTTCGAGGCGGCCGCTGACCTTGAAGAGATAGTCGGGCGTGATTGTCACATAACCCTTGTCAAAAAGTTTATGGATATCGGCGCGCAGGAGAAGCCCATTGCACAGGCGATGCTCGCCCCCGGCGCTGTAGGGGCGGATGTGGGCGGCTTCGAGGACCGGCCATGAATGTTCGTTGGTGACAGCGCAGGCCCCGTCATAGGCGGAGTTAAGCCCGATCCGGAAGGTCCCTTGCCCGAGCCGAGGCTGCACGAGCAGCGCCTGGCCGTAGCGTGACAGACTACCGTCGCCAGACATCAAAGCCTCCGCGACCGGCTGCTCGGGCGCAGGGAGCTGTGCGAGACATTCCTCGAATACCCGTCGCCCTTCGCCCACCCCGGTGTCGTAGCCCTTGCCGGTGACGATGTTTGGAGCCCAGTCCCTGGGTTGATCGATCCACTTTGACTCGGGAAAGAACACCGGCTGTGAGATCATGAGGCAGCCGACCGGATAGTCTGTTCCAAGCTGGATCGGCCTCTTCTCGGCGTACTTTTTGATGCGTCTACGCACGGCCTCCAGCGTTTCGGCACCGTTGGCGATGCCAAACGCATCCCAGGCCAACGAGGACCGCACCAGCCGTTCGTGTCGTGCGAACCACCCAAAGCCGGCGATTTTGTTGTGGGGTGCCTTGAGTCTGAAGAAGAAGGGTTCGCCTGGACCAAGGACGCGAAACGTTTTCTTGCCACCAGAGGGCTGCCAGAAATTGACCTCGTCGAGGGGCGTATGCGCGGACAGGAAGCTGAACCAGTCGTAATCGGTGTTGGCGACGTAGCCTCTCATGATCGAGTCATGGACCCTCCGCCGCGGTATCAGAGAAGGGCTGGCCTCATCAAATGGCAGCTGGGCTGGAGACAAGCCCGATGGTGGGCAACCGTGCCGGACGGCTGCTTCCCTCAGCAATCCGCGAGGTGCAGCCCGATCTCCTCTGCCGACACCGGCGCCCGGCGCAGCTTCAACGCGTTCGGCAGCCGCGTCAAGTGGAACAGAAGCCCGGTCAGCGAGAGCCCAGCCGCGACCACGGCCAAAACTGCGAGTGGTCCCGGATCGACGTCGAGGTTGGGCACCGCCGAGACCGCGATCAAGACTGTCGCCAGGGTGAGGAGGCCCGACAACAGAACTTGGAGAGCCACGTCCCGCAAGGCGACGTTCGGGCCCGATTGCGCGATGCGACGCAACTCGCCCGGCGAGAAGGTGTCGAGGAACCAGCCCAATTCGTCGGGTACGGCGCGTGCGCCGGGCGGCGGCACCGGCCCGCCATAGATCGGGTCGGGTACGGTTTCGCCGCGCGCGTGGGCCGCGATCCCGTCGCGGATTCGGCCGTGCACCCGTGCCGAGATTGGGTAGCGCATAAAAACAAGAATGGCCACGATATTGAAGATTGCCGGGAAGGCGCCGATCAGGAAGCGGAGCATGAAGAGGACTTCCGGTGTCTGAGGTTGATTCGGGACGTAGCCGACCCAGGCCAGCAGCGCGATGGGCACCGAAGCTCCGGGGATCGAGACGAATTTTGGTATAATCGCCCAGAAGGCCCCGAATTGAGCTTCACGACGCTTGCCGGTGAGGAACTCGTCGTAGTCGATCACGTCGGCCCCCATCGAGGGCAGCAGGAAGATGCCGACGGCCGATTGGGTGCCGAGCAACCCGAAAATCAAGTAGGCGAGCCAAGCCTCGCGTACGTCGAGGACGAATAGGAGAAGCTGGCCGATGGTCCCCAATATCGCCGAGACCACAAAGGTGCGCAGCTTTCCGAAACGCTGCGCCACTCTCATCCAGAACGGGATCGAGAGCAGGCCGATCCCAAAATAGAGCAGCAGCATGAACCCAAGCGCGCCGTCGGGGTTCTCGACTTCAAGGACGTAGCGGGTGAAATAGGGCAGCAGCACGGCGGGCACGGCCGCCGGTATCGCCCCGATCATCCCGGCCGTGAAAAGGATGCGGAAAGGCCCGTTGCGCAGCGCGCGGCGCACGCCCGGTGCCAGTGGATTTGGTTCCTGCTTCTGGAACTCGGGGCGCTCGGGAACCTTCCAGAGAAGGATGCTGTAGAGCAGCACCAGAGTCCCCGCAAAAATACCCGCCGTGACCGCATAGACCGTACGCTGGTCGTCGGTGCCGAGCAACGCGGGCAGCAATCCGGGCAGCACGGCCGCGGTCATGGTGCCGAACATCACAAATACCGATTGGATCCCGAACAAGCTCGAACGCTCGTCGTAATCGAGGGCGACCTCGGCACCGAGGGCACCGTGCGGAATCTGGTAGATCGTGTGGAAGATGAAATAGAGCCCGAAGGTCACGCCGAACCAGAGAGCGGCACCGCGCGGCGCCAGCCAGGCCGGCGGGGCAAAGAGCGCGTAAAAAAGCAGCGCGCTGAAGGGCACCCCGAAGGCGATCCAGGGCTTGCGGCGGCCGAAGCGGCTGCGTGTACGGTCACTCGCCCAGCCCACCATCGGGTCGGTGATCGCGTCGAGCCCACGCGCCAGCGCAATCGCCAATGCGATCCAGCCCGCCGGGGCCAGCACGACGTCCGTATAGAAGCGCGGCAGCAGAATGCCGATGGGAATCGCGAGCGCTGCGCCGGCGAAACCGGGGGCACCGAAGGCGAGCTTGACGGAACGCGAGAGCGGGATCGGCGCCGGTGCTTCGGCCGGTCGGGATCCGCCGGGAGAGCGGCTATCGGATTTTATCAGCGCTGCCATCGATTTTGCATCGTCTGTCGTAGGCGAGGCCAGGCGGATCGGGCTGTCCCTAGCCGAGCGCGGTGGTGCAAGCGACCATGGGTTTCTTCTGCGGTCGAAAGCGGACTCTCTTCGGTCCCCAGGCCATGGAATCCGCCGCATCCGGCGCGCGTGCCGGATGCGGCGGCCGGCGCGGAAGAGCCACAGGCCCTTGGGCGAGGAGGGTTGTGGCTACGCCCCCGAAGGCTTCACCTCGATCGTGGTTGCCGAACTCTGGGGGGTCAGCTCCAGGTACAGCAAGGCAAAGGTCAGGTGGATCCAGATCGCGGCAGGGATCAATCCGATGCCGAAGAGCAGCGCCCCGACCAGCAGGATCGGGATCGACATCAAGAGGATGCCAAAAATCGACCACGCATGCGCTGCCGTGCGCTGCCAGCTCTCGCGCAGCGCGTCGACCGCCTCGTAGTTTTCAGCCGCGAGCAGGTAGGGCACCAGGCAGAGTCGAACCATGGCGATGACGCCCGGCATGACCAGTAAGAGCATGCCAACTCCGACGATCGCCGAGAGCAGCGCCATGCCGACCACGGCTTGTTTGTAGTTGCCGCGAAAGGCAAAAAAAACGTCGGCGATCTCGGGCGTCTCGCCGCGCGCCGCCCGCAGATAGACCCAGGCGGCACCCAGGCCGACCGGCAGGCCGACGAGAAGCTGGTAGAGCATGCCGATCCATCCGGTTCGTTGGCTGAGCCAGCTTCCAAAGCCCACGGCCAGCGCCCAAGCGAGCAGGGGCAGCAGCAGATCGACGAAGCCCCCGGCCCAGAGCCGATCCCAGGCCCGGCGATAGCAATCCGTTGCTGAGAGTTCGGTCCTGCGAGAAAAGTTCGGGCTCATGGTCGTTCCTCCGAAGTTGAGATGCCTCGCAGGGGGTTGCCCGATCCGCGCCTCAGGGTCCAGCACTGAAGGGGGTGCCTCGATCGCGATCGAAAATCCACTCCGGCATGATCCCGCAATGCTGGGCCCGCACGTCGGGGTAGCCGTGTCGCCGCGGGCAAAACGGCCGTGCGCGCCGGGCCCATGCCCAAGGGTGGCCGTGGGGCAGAGAATCGCAACGAGAGCGACGTTTGCGACGAGGCGCGCCGGGTCCATGCACGAACGTGGCCGCGGACCGTCTCGCCCTGCCGCATCGGGTATGCGACCCTGCCGTCGTGGCGCAGGTAAAAGCGAAAACTGGGACCGGGCGGGCGGCCGTGCCCGCCGCCGGACGTCGGGCACGGGTGGAGCGCAAGACGCGGGAGACGCGGGTTTCGGTCGAGATCGACCTCGACGGGCGCGGTCAGGCGAGCATCGAGACCGGCGTTCCCTTCCTCGACCATATGCTCGACTCGCTGACCCGGCACAGCCTCTTCGACCTCGAAGTGCGCGCCAGTGGCGACCTCGAAGTGGATCAGCACCATACCGTTGAAGATGTCGGCCTCGTGCTCGGCCAGGCCTTCGCGCACGCGCTCGGCAACAAGGCCGGGATTCGCCGCTTTGGCCAGGCCACTGTGCCCCTCGACGAGGCGCTGATCTCGGTGGTCATCGACCTCTCGGGGAGGCCCTACCTCGTCTACGAATTGGAGCCCGGTCAGGAGCGGGTCGGTGATTTCGACCTTGGGCTGGTGCAC
>VFKT01000384.1 GCA_009885395.1 Deltaproteobacteria bacterium
CCGCGACGACGAGGCCAACGCCTATGTACCTCTTGACGCTAGCCTGCACGCCTCCATCACCTCGGGTGAATATCGACTCTGAAGCCGGCCGCCCCCCCGAGTTCAGTTCGGACGTGTTCGGGCAACTTCAGGCTGATGAAGAGACGCATCTCGGAGGCTTCCGTCAAAGGTGCCTTCAACCAGGTCGAGCAGGCCGCGGATCATGCGGAAGGTCAGCCCCCACACGGCGTGCGGACCGATGTGAAAAGCAGGGAAATCGGCAACCAGACCCGCACGATCCACGCTGAGCGTGCCGTGGCTCGCCGGGTCCAGCAGATGCTCCATCGGCACCCAAAGCGATTCTGCGACTTCTCTCGGGTCGGGCACGGTTTCCCGAACCTGATCCAGAACGAAGAGGAATGGACTGACCACCATATCGAGGGCCGAGCCGCCGGCGTACGCCTGCACATCGTCCAGACGCGTCAGCAAGGTGCCATGCGCTTTTAGATCGAGGCCGATCTCTTCGCGCGTTTCGCGGATTGCTGTGGCGACGAGGTCGGCATCCTCATCCTCGGCACGCCCGCCCGGGAAAGCCATATGCCCCGACCATGGATCGTTGGGATGTTCGGCGCGGCGGATCAGCAAAAGCCGCAGCGCGGCCTCCTCGGGTGCCAGCACCACGGCAACCGCGGCGCGACGCGCCGGCTCATGGACGGCAAGCACGGGGGTGTGCCCGCGAAGCCGCGCGTCAAGCCGCCGCAGCATCGCCGGACGAGGCTGCCATTCAAAAGCGAGCGCGTGTTTCTTTTCGTCGTTGCAAGGTTTACAGGCCGGAACCACATTGCCCCGTGTCGATCGCCCACCACGCACCAGCGGAACGACATGATCCATGGTGAGTGCATCTGGTGCGACGACGGTGCCACACCAATGGCAACGGCCGCTGGAGCGACGACGCTTCCACCAGGGGCTGCGTCGTAGTTCGCGTCCCTTTTCTCGCTCGCGGCGGATTTCACCCTCGTTAGGCGTCGCAATAAAATCCGCTGGCGGCATTCACCTTCAACCCTAACGATCCGCGGCCGCCGTGGGCAAGAAAAGGAAGAGTTGCACCGCGTCGAAGAGGATGTGGCCGACCATACAGGGAACCACATTTGGTCGGCGGGCAAAGACCCAGGCGAAAACCGCACCGACCGGAAGAATCCCGACCAGCATCAGCGGCGAGCCGTAGGTCATATGGCTCGCCACGAAGGCCCCCACCGAGAGCACGGCCCCGAGACGCCGCTGAAGAAAGCTGCGAAAGAAGGCTTCCTCGACCACACCGGCCGAAACGGCCAGCAGGGCTTTCGACGCAGGGCCGAGCGCCACGATCGCCCGGACGGCGTCGGGCATCTGCACGCTCTCTCCCGGGTCGGGGAAGATCCCGGGAAGCAGCGCCTGCAGGGCCAGCAAGGTCACCACCATCGCGGTCCAGCCAGCGGCCGCCGCTGCCGCGCCCAGTTGTGCGTCGTCCGCCAAACGGCACGGGTCGAAGGCGAGGAAATGCGCGGGCTTGGCACGACCCGCAAGGACCCACCAGACCAGCAAAAAGCCTGCGAGCAGCGCATGGCCAAGGAATAATTCACCGAAGCTGATAGCCGGATCTTCCCGCACGGGAGAAATCCAGGGGAAGGCCAGCAGGGGTGCGAAGACGACCAGGGCGAGCAGGAAAACGAGCAACACCAGGGCCAGCCAACGGCGCCAGGGCGCCGGGAAAGCCTCCAGTCGAAGCGAGGGCCAGCGCTCGCGGCCCAGGCCCGCCCCGACGCAAGCCGCCGATACGAGCAAGGAGAGGATCAAAATCCAGGCGGGCATCTTGGTCGCGAGCATAACCAACGGGCTGTTGGCTGCTGTGGTACGACCCGCCCGGTCTGCGGGGGCACCTCTCGCCCGGCGCCGGATTCCCGTCTGCGGGCTGGGACAAGGCGAACCTGAGCTACGCTCGATTCGGCACCTCTCGCCCGGCGCCGGATTCCCGTCTGCGGGTGTGGCGGTGGCGTTTGCCGGAGCTTCTCACCGGCTGCAAGAAAAAGCTCGCCCCTGCCCTCCCGCCTGCACCCTCCTTGCCCGGTCGCAAACTCAAAAAAACAGGGGCGCACGAAGCAACGGGCCGGCGGCGGCGGCAGCCGCAATTTCCCCGGCCGATCCCGGCAGGTGTCCTTGGCGCCCGGCTTTCGGCATACTGCCGAAGCCATGTTCACCCAGATCAGTTCGCGGGAATCTCGCTCAAAGCTCGGCTTCGTGCTCTCCGGCGGCGGTGCCCGAGGACCCTTTCAGGCGGGCGTGTACCAGCGCCTGCTCGAAGACCCCCGCTTCGAGGACGGCCCGGCCGTCCTGAGCGGCACCTCGGCGGGCGCCATGAATTCGGCCATGATCGCCGCCGACCTGACACCCACCGAAATTCTGGATTTCTGGATCGGACTGGCTGACGATCCCACCATCGTCGTCAGCCCCAAGCTCTTCGAATCGGCAATGCTGACCCTCACCCGCATCCTCGCCCGCGAACTCTTCACGCTACCTTTGCGCCTGATCCCCGACACGCGGCGCTTTCTGTATCGCGCCAGGCACTACTGGCCACCGAGCCCCGGCACCGTGCCGGCGATGATTCTGGATTTTTTCCTGACCAGTCGCTTCGACCTGATCAGCGAGTTGCTGGAAGGGATCCGCGAACCTTTCCTGCTTGAGACGCGCGGTCTGCGCGAACGTCTGGTGAAGCTCTTCGGCAGCGAACGCATCCCGGCACGGCGACGGGTTGCGATCAATGCAGTTGAGGTCAACACAGGAAGGGTGGTCCGCTATGTTACCGGCCCGGTGCCTGCGGTCCCGGCATCCGAGTATGTCGTGGTGCCGGCCATCACTGTCGATATGCTGGTCGCCAGCGCCAGCATCCCGATTCTCTTCAATGCTGTAAGTGTCGGCGACCATCTGCTCTGGGACGGTGGCTTGCTCGTGAATACACCGCTTGCGCCAGCCGTTTCGCTCGGCGCCGACCGGATCGTGACCGTGCTCGTCACCGAACAGCACCGCGGCGCCCTGGCCCTCGATACGCTCGGCCGCGCCATCGAGCGCACCGCCGACGCTTTCCTCGAAAACGCCTACAACGTCGACCGGATGCTGCTGCTTGAGCGCAACCGACTGGCGCGGCAGGATGGCAGCCCCTACCGCGAAGTGACGCTTTACGAGGCCATCCATCCGGCACCCGACCGGACGCTGTTTCACGCCGGCTCCTACCTCGACTTCCGGGGCTCGGTGCTGCGCGGCATGTACCGCGCCGGACAGCGCGCCGCCTCGGACTGGCTCGCCAAAGGCCCGCCGGTCGATCGACTCGAGAAGCGTCGTGATCTTGGCCCCCGTGCGACGGCAGCCCCGGCTGCTGCGTCAAGTGATAGCTGACTCCGGGTTGACGGCTACTGAGACTGCGCCAATGTCGCAACTTCTGACCGCTGCAGCATCAATAAAAGATTGAGACTGGGTTGATACGGTCGCGACCAGGGAGTTGAGCCGGCTCGCAAGGCCATCAGCGTCAGGTTTTTGCTGACGCTGTGGGAGAGTTCAATTTCAGCCCGCGCAACCGCCAGAAAGCCGCATCCACCTGGGCGCGGAAGAGCGTCCCAAGCGTCAACACCTCGTCGGCCTGCGCGCCCTGCCCGGCCTGCACGCCCTCGACCACCCTTGCATAAAGCCCTGCCGCCGAGGACGTGCTCGCCCCGACTTCGATCGTCACCGCGCCACCGCTGACACGTTGAATTGAGATCGAGAGCGTCGGCTGATCAAGGCCAAACGCCGACCAGGGCTGCTCACCACGCGAAAACCGGTCGACACGCGGCAGGCCCACGACTTCGACGAGCAGATCCTCGACCGTGGCGCTGATCCGCTCAGGCGTCGCCGGAGTTTCGGGCTCTCCGCCAATGGTCGCGAGCACGCCAGGATTCAGCTGAAAAAAGTTGATGACCCAGCTCTCGCCGCTGCGTCGCGCAGCAAAGGCCCCTTGCCACGCAACCACTGAAACCGATTCGATCTCATCAATCGGCAAGGCCAGGACGGACTCGTTCTCGGAAGCCGGTGGCGGCGGTGGTGGTTTCGCCTGACGGATTGCCTGCCGGGTGGCCAGACTCGCCAGCAGCAGAATGGCGAGAGAGAGCAGGGCTCGACGCAGGGGATGCATTGCTGTCTCCTCAGCGCCGCCGACGCCGTTGCAGAGTCACCAAGATCCCGACCACCAGGAAGACGGCCGGCCATGCGATCGCACCACCCCAGAGAGTCACGTTCGAAAGCCGCTCGGAAACCTGCACCGGAGAAATCGGGCGCTGATCAACGTCGCGGCCGCGGCCACGCGAGCCGCTGACGCCACGCTTGACCAGCCAATCAATCGTGCGCAGGAAAAGGTCGCGATTACCGACCAGCGAAATATAGTTATCGCTGGCAAAATCAACATCTCCCACCACGACCAGCCTGCCGGCAGTATGGTTCGCTCCGGCTTCGCCGAGAGCCAGCGCCATCACGCTGATCGGCCCGCTACGGTCGGTCAAGGGATCCAGCACGACCTCGGCGTCGCGACTGCGGGCGGCACCCTGCGCGAGAAAACTCTCTGGCGCCGTGCGAGCCAGAATCTCGGCACGGCTTCCCGGCGCGGGCTCGACGCCCCGGGCCCGGCCAAACACAGCCGGCGTGTTGTGGTCCTTGAACATCGGATGGTCGCGCCACTGCGGCACCAGCACGTTGGTGCCATCCGATCCATAAATACGATTGACCCGGTCGATGACCACATCGTCACCCAACAAAATATCGTGCGAACCAATCCAGCGCTCAAGGTGAGGTAAGGCGGCCGGGTCGACCAACGCCAGCACGGCGCCGCCCGCCTCCAAGTAATCGTCCAGCGCATCCAGTTCGGCCTCGACCGGATCGACCTCAGGTCCAGCCAGGATCACGGCCGCAGCATCGGCAGGCACCGCACGGGCTTGCAGCAGAGGCAGAGTGCGCAGGACAAAACCTTCGTTGCGCAGCGCCTGCCCGGCCTCGCCGAATTGCTCGGCTCTAGAGTAGGTCGGGCTGCGCTCGCCGTGCCCGCTGATAAAATAGAGCACCCTGTCCTGCTCTGAAACGACGCGCAGGATCGCCGTCGCAAAGAAGGTTTCAGTGGCGATCGGAGCCACCAGGCGGCGTCCCTCGTATTGCAACAACGCCTCGCCATAGCGGGTGACGCCGGCATCGCGAGCCCGTTGCGGCTGGTGGTCGAGATCGACCAGCGAGATTTCGAGATTGGGGCAAGCGTCTGCGAAAAGAGTCGCCAGGTCGCCGGTATCGGTGCGGTCATCGCGGCGATGGAAGATCTCGATCTGCAGCGGGCCCTTCACCTGTTTCAGGATCTCGCGCGCAAAGGGCGTCAGCGTCAGCTCCTGTTTCAGCGTGAGATCAAAGCGCGGCGACACGACCTCGGCCCAGGATTGGATCGCCACCGCCACCGCCAGCACCGCCAGAGCCGAGAGCGCAAACGCCAACCAACTGCCGAGCGCACGCCTCATCGCACGCCCCGCCAGCGACGCGCCCCGAGAGCCTGCATCGTCCAGGCAAGAAACACCCCTGAGAACAAAATCAGGAAAACGACGTCGCGCAAATCGATCCCACCACGCACGAAGTCGTAGAGCCGGTCAAAGAGTGAAATGGCCAGCAGCGCCTGCAGCACGCCGCCGGAGCCGACGGCATACTCATTCCACGTCATGGCCCAAAAGATCAGCAGCACGCTGTAAGTCAGGGCGGCGGCGATGACCTGACTATCGGTCAGCGCAGAGATCAGCAGGCCACATGAAAGAAATGCACCACCCAGGAGAAAGAGACCGAGATACCCTGCCCCGATCGCACCCCAGGGGATGACCGCGTCGGTTTGCAAAAGAATCAGTGGTTGCACGAGAGTCGCAGCAAGCATCAAGGCGAGCACGAGTAGCACGGCCAGGTATTTGCCGAAGACGATCTGCCCATCGCGCAAAGGATGCGTCCAGAGCAGCTCAAGCGTTCCCTGACGACGCTCCTCGGCAAGCAGCCGCATGGTCAGCAGCGGCAGCATGGTCAGCAGCAAGGAACGCATATCAAGAAACTGGTACTGCCAGAGCCCCCGCACCAGATCGAAGCCGCCACTCAAGAGGAAAAACGAGAGATTCGACCAGAAGTAGAAGCCCGACATTGCCAGAAAAAGTGCGATCACCATCCACGCCAGCAGCGAGCTGAAGATCGTCGTCAACTCTTTGCGCAAGACGGCACTCATTTTCCACGCGCCTCGGCCGCTGTGCGCAGAATGCGCAGGAAAACCTCCTCGAGACTCAAAGTCTCGCGGGCCAACTCGAGCAAGGTGAAACCCTCCGCCGTGAGTCGCCGCGACAGGGCGGCTACCACCCCCTCGTCGGCACACGCCACCTCAAGATGCCCACCGCGATCCTCGGTGCGCTGCACCCCCGGGACCGCAGCCACCACGCGCGCGGCCGGCGCAAGCGAGCCCTCGACCCGCACCCGCAGCACGATGGCGCCTGCAATCTGCCGCGCCAATTCGCCCGGCGCATCCTCGGCGACGATCCGACCGCAATCGATGATCACCACCCGTTGCGCCACCTGGCTGACCTCGGAAAGAACATGGCTCGAAAACAGGATGGTGCGTGAACCACGCAATCCGAGGATCACCTCGCGAATTTCGCTGACCTGGGTCGGGTCAAGACCTGAAGTAGGCTCATCCAGCACCAGCACGGGCGGATCGCCGAGCAGAGCCTGAGAGAGACCGACCCTCTGTCGGTAGCCCTTGCTGAGCTGCCCGATCAAGCGTCGGCGCACGCTTGCCAGATCACATGCTTTCAGGGCGCGTGCGATCGCATCAGCACGCAGCCGGCGCGGGATACGTTTCGCCCTTGCCGCAAACGCAAGATAGCCTTCGACACTCAGCTCGCCGTAATACGGCGCGTGCTCGGGGAAATAGCCGAGTGCGGCCCGTGCACGGATGGAGTCGCGCACCACATCACAACCGGCCACCCGCACGCTGCCGTACGTGGGCGGGAAGACGCCCGAGATCATCCGCAGCGTGGTCGATTTTCCAGCCCCGTTCGGACCCAGAAAACCCACGCATTCACCGTCGGCAACCGAAAACGAAACATCGTTGACGGCGACCAGGTCGCCAAAAGTGCGGGTCACGTTGCGGACTTCGATCACGTCGCTCCCGCCATGCCGGTGCGCGAGGGTCGAAGCAACTGCTCGGCCGCATCCAGCAGCGCCCAGGCCTCGCGTTCATCGGGCGCCTCGGCCCAGAGTTCGAGTGTCGCTGCAGCACGACGTGAGCCGCCGGCGAGCACGACCCAGCGACCGCCTTCGAGGAGCAGTTGCAGACCGTCGAGGGCCACAGCCGCTTCTACTCGCCAACTTCCCACCCGACTCGGCGGCTGCTTGACCATCGCCGCCAGGCGGGCCACACCAACCGACGAGGGTTCGGCATCGCGCCGCTTGAGAAAGAGCGGCCCGGTCTCGGCGAGAAGCCCGGCCTCCAGAATCTCCAGCTTGAGGTCGGGACAGCCGGCGAGCATTTCCACGGCAAGCAACGCAGCAAAGGCCCCGTCCCGATCGGTAGCGAGCCCGGCGGCCGACAAGCCTCCGATCTCATCGAGCGCCACGGCGGCTTCACCGGTGTAGAGAAGATGGCCCAACTCGGCGAAGCCGCGCGGGGCCTCCACCACTCGACGACCCATGCGTCGCGCCACGGCATCGACCAGACGCGTCGTTGTCACCGTCCGCGCCACGGCACCGGGCGGGAGCGCATGGCTCTCGGCACGCGCTTCGCCAAGCAGGTGTTTAAGAAGAAGTGCGCTCGCCCGCGAGGCGGGAATCGTCCGACCAGCCCCGTCGACCAGGACGCTCAAGCCACCCTCGGGCGAGAGGCCGATCCCCAGGGTGGCCCCCGCAGTGCCGACCGCCTCCGCGAGACGCTTTGCCGCATCGCTTCGCCAGGCCCCGTGCAAACCGCCCAGCAGCGCGTCGGGCGCCGCGCGTAAGGCTTGCGTTGGAACGCCGGCGCGAAGAAGTTGACGTTCGACGAGTCGCGCGCCGGGACCGTGGGCGTGGTCGAGAACGATTGTCAAGCCGCGCCGGGCTGCGGCAGCGATCGCCTCATGATTGATTGCACCCGCCAGCACCTCTTCGTGGAGCGCTTCCAATTCGACGGCTTCGAGCCGACCGATCTGGCGAATTTCCTCGGGACTCAAGGTCCCGGCGCCTCCGGGTTCGTCAAGCCGCCGACGGGCGTCTGCCAGAATCCTGGCGCGCGCAGCCGGCAGAAGCGGGCCACCCCAGGCGTCGATCAAACGCAAGCCGGATTGTTCCGAACCTCGCGCTCCCCCGGTCACGAAAACTCCACCCGCCCGCGCCCCTTGGCGCACCGCCAGCGACAGGGCTGGCCCCGACGCGACACCGCCCTCGACCACCGGAACATCAGCCAAGACGAGAGCGCCGGCAGCGTCCTGGCAAAGTTCTGGAGAAAGGAACCGTCCGTCGGAGGCGATAATCACGCCCGCACCAGAAGCCGCAGCCCCACCCGCCCGATCCCCGATCCAGTCGGCAAAGGCCCGCGCCAGCGCGCGAGCCATGCGCCGATCAAGTCCTCCGCCGATTTCTTCCTGCCACCCCTCGGAATCGAGAACCGGAGACGCCACCGCCGACGCCGTGCCGCCAGCGCTGAGCAAGGTGGAGTAGAGGTGGGCATGGCGCAGCGCCGAATGGCGCCAGGAGAAGTCGCGCGACATGCCGCGCCGCACCAGGGCCTGCCAGCGGATCGGGTCGGCACGGACTTCAAGCGCGTCGTCGAACGCCGCCAGCAATTCATGGCGTTCGTAGCGCTCGATCCAGAACCCGGTCCCCTGCGCAGGCGAGCGCCTCATGTCGAGCACTGTATCCATGAGTCCACCGGTGGCATGCACCACAGGCACGGCGCCGTAGCGCAGGGCAATCATCTGCGAGATTCCGCAGGGTTCCCAGCGCGATGGCATCAGGAAGAAATCGGCACCGGCGTAAATCTTGCGCGCCAGAGTTTCATCCCAGGCTTCGCGAAACGCCACCTGACCCGGCCAGCGGGCGACGGCAAGGCGCAGATCGTGGGCGATCCGCAAATCTCCCGTCCCGAGGATGACCAGGCGAAGGCCGCGCTCCAGCAGTTCGGGCAGCGCCTCGAGCACGAGATCAAAGCCCTTCTGCGCCCCAAGTCGGGCGACCATACCGACGATCGGCGTGGCGAGGTCGCCGTTGAGCTCGGTTTCCACCAGAAGATCGGCCTTGCAACGACGCCGACCCGAGAGTTCGTCGCGATCGAAGGACGCCACCAGCGCCGGATCGCCAGCCGGGTCGAAGCGCACATCATCGATTCCGTTCAGGATGCCCTCGAGCCGGCCAGCCCGCTCGGCAAAAATACCATCAAGACCGAAACCGCCTTCCGGTTGCCGGACCTCGCGGGCATAGCCCGGGCTGGGAACAATGATGCGATTGGCAGAGATCAACCCAGCCTTGAGAAAACTCATCCGGCCGTGAAACTCGACGCCCTCCGACGTCAGCAAAGCGCGCGGCAGGCCGGTCACGGCAAGCGATGAAACAGGAAAAAGCCCCTGATGCGCGAGGTTGTGCACCGTGAGCACCACGGGACGGTCTGCAAAGCGCCGCACGGCTTGTGCGGCGTCGTCTTCGCCAACGATGCCGTGGCGAAGCCAGGCCGCGATCGGGGCGACGTGCCAATCGTGCAAATGCAGCACCTCGGGTTCGAGACCAAGGCGCGCCAAAGCACCGAGAGCGGCTCGCGCAAAAAACGCGAAGCGCCGGTCGTTGTCCCCGTAATCGCTGCCGCCTTCACCGAAGAGACCGGCCCTATCGAAGTAGCGATCGGCCTCGATCCCCCAGAGAGACGCTGTCCCGCGTACCGCAGGCCCACGCCGCAGATGGGCCTCCTCGATCCCATCGTGCAGCCTTACCTCGACCAGTACGCGCTCTTCCGGGTCCTTCGAGTCGCCAAAGGCCGCGCGGAGGCCGCGGTACAAAGGGACGAACAAATGCACCTCGTGCCCGAGCCGGGCCAGCGCATTCGGCAGAGCCGCCATCACGTCGCCAAGTCCGCCAGTCGATGCTGCTGGCGCGATCTCGGCCGCGATCATGGCGATCTGCATGATTTACGATCAGCTCCGCCGGGAGCCTGCGAGAACCTGCGGGTTGGCGATCACCAGCGGCCGTCGCCCCGCCATCCAAGCCTCAAACGAGGCGCTCAAGGTCTGGCCCTGGTGGACCGGAACATCCACCGTCGCACCACCGAGATGCGGCGTGCCGATCACATTGGGCAGACGGATGAAGCGGTCTTCCGGTGAAACAGGCTCTTTCCAGAAGACATCGAAAGCCGCCGCCGCCACCCGGCCGTCAAGCAGCGCCGCGTAGAGCGCGTCCTCGTCCACCGAGGCCGCCCGTGCGGTGTTGACGAAAAGCACGCCGCGTTTGAGCAGCGCGATCTCGCGCTCGCCCAGCAGTCCCTTGGTTGCCGGGACATCCGGCACATGCAGACTCAGGAAATCTGCCGAGGAGAGCACCTCGTCAAGAGAGAGTCGTTCGACGCCGGCGGCCTGGAAAATTTCGTCCGGGGTGAAGGGATCGTAGGCTACCACCCGGGCGTCGAAGGCCCGCGCCCGTTTCGCCACGCGCTGACCAATCGCCCCGAAGCCGACCAGCCCCACCGTGCGGCTCCAAAGTTCCACCCCCGTCATCGCCTGGTACATTGCCAGGAAATCGTTGGCGTTCGCGATCTCGGCCCGTTCACCCTTGGCCCACGAGATCGCCGGCCAGACATGGCGGGCCAACATCAAGAAAAAACAAAGCGTCAAATCGGCGACCGCATCGGCATTGCGGGCCGGGGTATGGAAGACCGGGATGCCGAGCCGGGTTGCCGCGTCGAGATCAATATTGACAGGCGTACCCCGGCAGACCCCGATCATCTCGAGTCGGCAGGCTTCCATGATCTCGGCGCCGACCATATCGGCCTCGACGATCAGAGTATTTGCTTTGGCAGCGCGGATCTTTTCGATCAGTGGCGCCGCCTCGAAATAAACGGCCCGGGTATCGTGCCAATCTTCTATCTCGAGTTCCATCAACCGCCCCAGCCGCTCGCGCGTCGGGGCATCCAGAGACGCGGTAACAAAGGCCTTCACGCGGCCCCCTTTCCGTTCCAGGCCCCATCAATATGGAGTAGAGCCTTGACGAGATCGATCAAGCGGCTGCGCAAGCGGCTGCGCACTGCCGGATCCACCAGATCGCCACCAACCAATGCGTGCGCTGCCGTGCCATCAAGCATTGAGGCCAGCAACACCGAACCAACCGCCAGCGTGAAGAACTGCAGATCGGCCTCGGCAACCGGGCCCGGCGAGAAGCGCACGACCCATTCCATGAAAGTCCGCCACGCTGGGCCCAGCACGCCGCGTTCGCGCTCGGCATCGGGGCCCACCGGATCGATCAGCCGACGCATCAAGAGCTTGGGCAGGGTGCGGTCTTCAACAAAAAAATCGAAAGTCCGACCCATCGCCCGCTCGACCGCGGCCACCGGGTCGGCACTCCCGGCCGCAGCCTCCAACTCGGCCTGCACCAGATCGACCAATTGTTGGTAGATGCGCTCGAGCACAGCCAGGTAGAGCGTCTCTTTTGAGTCCCAGTGGTAGTGCAGACTCGATATATTGACCTCGGCGCGCGCGGCAATTTCGCGCGTCGACGCGCCGTCGAACCCACGTTCGGCGAAAACGGCGCGAGCCGCGTCGAGGATCCGCTCGGGAGTTGGCGCGCTCTCGCGGAGCCTTTCGGTCAAAACTGCCATGGGTGGAGCCGCCCGCAGGCAGGCGACGGCCCTAACTAGGCGACACCTCGGACAGGGTCAATTCATGGCGTCTTTGCGCGGCGCGTCGTCCCGAGCCGGGCCGGGCCGCGCCCTATGGCGTCGGATTTGCCGGCGCGGCAGCGCCGACGGCATTCCCCGTCTCGACGGTCTCAACGACCACGGCTTCCTGGTCCTGCTGCAGCTTGGCCTCCTCGCCAAAAATCATGTTCAACCCGACCACCACGGCCACCATCAACAAAATGACCACAATTCCACGCAGCATCGTTCCCCCAGTCCAACGCCAACTCCGCTGTCGGCGCAGAGCAACCATGCCTTGTTGAACGCCGGAGTGCACGCCAAGCGGCCGAGATCTGCGCGAAAGGGCCGTCGATTGCGCACGGGCGGGATCGTCCGGGGCGAGATCCCCTCAGGACGAAGGCTTACGCTGAGTCGGCGCTGGAGGAACGCTTGCAACTCCGGTGGTGACGCCCGCGGCCGGGAGTTCCGACCTCTCACCCAGCGCCCGCAGCAGACGGCGTCCGGCGGCGCGCCCCTTCGGAAGTCGCCCGGCTGCTGCCGCTGCAGCCAACGCCGTCGGTCGGCCACTGTTCAGCGCGGCCTGCAAGCGCGTGACTTCATTTTCAAGTATTGTAATGCGGCTATCCCGTTCGAGCACCACCGCTTCCAACGTCGCGACGCGCTCCACATAGAGCTTGAGTTCGCCGACCTCGCGCACCAGCCCGACCAGGTGGCGTTCGAACTCTTCATTCTCGCGCTCGAGTTCGGCCAGTCTCGCTTCGGGCGAGTCCTTCCCGTGGCGGGCCATGGCTTTAGTCAAGCCGCCAGCGACGGTGCATCCACAGCCATTGCTCTGGCGCGGCCCGTACCAACGATTCAAATTGTTGATTCACCAGGGTCATGGTGGCAATCAGCGCACCGGGGTCCTTGCTGCGCGGCGGTGGCGGAATCGGGTCGAAGACCAAAAGCTCGTGCTCGAAGCCCTGCCCGATCCGAATCAGGCCTGCGACACGGATCGGCACCTGTGCCAACTGTGCAATCCGGGCTGGCCCGAGCGTGGTCGAGGCCGGTCGGCCGAAGAAGGGGACGGGTACGCCGGTGCCGCCGGGCTGGTGCTGATCGATCGGGATCGCGATCAGGCCACCCTGGTGCAGCGTCTTCAGCAGCCCGCGAGCCGCGGTATTGCGCACCGATAATTGCGTCCCGATGCGCGAGCGGATGCGGGCCAGCCAAGCATCGACGAGCGGATTCTTGATGGGACGATGCACCAGATGCACCGCCCGGCCCACCATGGCCGGAACCTGGATGAGCAGCTCCCAGTTGCCAAGATGCCCGGTGGCGATGATGGCCGGGCCGGCGCCGCCGGTCGGCTCGAACAAGCGCCGCGCCTCGGGACTGCTGAAGTGGATGCGCGGCTCGATATGGCCGGCTTCGAGGGTGTCGAAATGCGCCATTTCGGCGACCATGCGGCCGAAGTTGGCGAAAGCATAGTGCAGGATCTCCTGGCGTCGGGCGGCAGAGAGTTCAGGGTAGGCCCGCGCCAGATTCGCCGTACCGGTGCGCCACGAACCGCGGACCAGACCTGCCGCCGAACGGGCGACCGTCGCCGCCAAAGGGGCCGACACCCGCAAGGGCAAAGCGTGCAAACCTGCCAGAATAGCCTCGGCTCCGAGCAACTCGGCCCGGGCCCGAAAAGGCGACATCGCCGGCTTGCTCAAGATTCGAGGTTGAACAGTCTGCTCCACCGCGCCATGCTCTAGCCGGTGATGGCTTGGAATGCAGTTGGTGCAGGGCGGAAGCCGCTCCCCCGAAATAGACGCTCGCGCACGGCCGGCCTCGACCTCGCCCCGACGCGACGATTGAGCAACGCGGGGCTTGTCGCCCTGGCCGCCAGCGCGGCGCTTCTGCTCTCGGCCTGCCCGGCTCGAAGGCTGACGCCGACGGAAGCTCCAGGCGCGACCGCGACCGAAGCGAGTCTTTTCGATCGGGCCCAGGCCCGGCCGGTCGGCGGGAGAGCGTCCTCAAGCTGATGAGAGCTCGACCGGCGTCATCCGAGTTGCGGCGGGACGTTCGCCGCTCTTGAAATTCGCGCCGTCCAGAGCCAGAGCCGTGCGAATGAATCAAGCCGTCATCATCTCAGCCGATTCCCATATCGTCGAGCCGCCACATCTTTATCGCGACTTCATCGACCCGGCGTTTCGCGAACGTGCACCGCGGGTCGAGTATGTCGATCCCGTAGGCGATGTCTACCTGATCGAAGGCCAGCGCCCGGTGCCCCTTGGGATCGCGGCGGCAGCGGGCAAACACGTCAGCGAAATCAGGCTCGATGCCGCTATCCGCTTCGAGGATCTGCCGCTCGGCGGCCACGACCCCGATGCAAGGCTTGCCGACCAGGCGCGTGATGGCGTCCACGCCGAAATCCTTTACCCGACAGTCGGCATGGTGCTCTGCAATCACCCCGACCTCGATTTTCGCAAGGCTTGTTTCGACGCCTACAATCGCTGGATGTCGGAGTATTGCGCGACGCACCCAAAGCGCCTGATCGGCAACGGACAGAGCGCGATGCGCACTCCCGAAGAGGGCATTCTGGATCTCGAATCGATCCGCGCCCTCGGGCTGCGCGGGGTCATGCTCCCCGGCCAGCCCGGCGTCGCCGATTACGACTCGCCGGTCTATGACGATTTCTTTCGCGCCGCCATCGACCTCGACCTGCCACTCTCTTTTCATATCCTGACGATGCGCGACGCGAAGCTGCGCGGTCCGCGCCTGAACGGCTTCCTGCAGATCATGCGCGGCTGTCAGGACATCATGGGGTTGCTTGTTCTTGGCGGTGTCTTCGAACGACATCCAAAACTCCATGTGGTTTGCGTCGAGGCCGACGCCGGCTGGGTGCCGCATTATATGTACCGCATGGACCACGCCTTCGATCGCCATCGCAACTGGCTCCATACGGGGCAGCCCCTCTCGCGGAAGCCGTCGGAATACTTTGCCGACAATATATGGGTGACCTTCCAGGACGATTGGGTGGCCTTTCGCACCGCCGATATGATGAATTGGCGCCATCTGATGTGGGCCAACGATTTCCCCCACTCGGATTCCACCTGGCCCGACTCACAAGCCCTGCTCGCCGAACACACCAAGGTGCTCTCGGCCGAACAATGCGAGGCGATTCTCAGCGGCAATGTCGCCGAACTCTACGGCATCGACCGTGCCGAGCTTCTCGCCGCAAGCTGAAACCAGAACTCCTGGCTAAAGGGCTTGACGCCTCTTCAGCCAGGAAAACCCGCTCTACTCCGAGGGCGGGGCCGCAGTCGGTATCGCGCCACGGCGTGCCCGAAAATCCACCGGCCGGAAACGGCCCTCGACCAATGCCGTGACAAGAGCTTCGGTATCCCGGATCTCGTCCTCGAATTCGGTTGCGCACAGGCCGACAAAGGCCACCAGATGCGCGTCACTGCCGCCGTAACCGCGATAGCCGAAGCGCTCCATCAAACCGGCCACGCGGCGGTCCTCTTCGCCCCGGCTGCCGCCGTTGATCGCCTCGACAGCCACCACGCCTTCCAGCGGGGGCCTGGTCTCGTAATGTTCACAAAGGCCGATATTGGTCCGGCCCGGATGACACGGCAGCGCGATGCCACCCAGACGTCGCACCTCGGAGATCACCTCCTGAGCCGGCAGGCGCACATCCTTGAAATCAAAGCGTGCAACTATATCCGGATTGACGCCATAGAGCAGGACATGACCGTAATCGGTCTCCACCTCGGCCCCGCGCAGGATGCGGAAGCCGTAGCGATCCTCGAGCGGACGATAATCCGCATCGAGATCAAAGCCGCGATGCTCGGTGAGCACGATGCCGTCGATCGGGCGCTCCTCGCGTTTGCGCTGCAGAATCCGTAAATGGCTCTCGACCGGAGCCCGACTATCGTCGGACGCCTCCGAGTGGACGTGCAGGTCGAGGATCATGCACCCTCAAAGGGCTTGAAGCGCGGCACCGCCAGTCCCTCGCCCGCGTCTTCAAAAACAACTTCGACCTTGAGGCCAATGCAGACCGCCTCGGGCTTGCAGTCAACCACGTTGCTCAGGACCAGAGGCCCTTCCTCGAGTTGGACCCAGGCCAACACGTAGGGCAGGCGTTCGCGCCAGGCGGGCGATTGGTTCTGCCAGGTCACGGTAAACGTATAAACTTCACCGCGGCCGCTGGCGCGAACAAAAGCCGTCTCGGCCGAGAGGCAGGCCGGGCAAAGCGTGCGCGGATGAAAGCGGATCACGCCACAAGCGACGCAATGCTGCAGAACGAATTCTTGTCGAGCGCAGGCTTCCCAGAACCAGCGCGATTCCTCGTCGGTACGCGGCGCCATTTCAGCCCTCCCCGCCGAGCAGAAGCGTCGCACCGCTATGGGTGATGCCGAGCCAGCCCCCGGTGCCGTGACAGAGCGCCACCTTGGCCCCTTCCACCTGACGCGAGCCACATTCGCCACGAAGCTGCTTGACTGCCTCGATGACCAGAAAGATGCCGCGCATGCCGGGATGGTTCGAGGACAAGCCGCCGCCGTCGGGATTGACAGGCAGTTCCCCGCCGAGTCCGATCCGGCCGTTCTCGACAAACGCCCCACCCTCGCCCCGGGCGCAAAAACCCAGCGCCTCGAGTGTCGCCAGCACGGTGATCGTGAACGAATCGTAGACCATGCAGAGATCCACGTCGGCCGGGCGCAAGCCGGCGCGCTCGAACGCTTTCGGCCCCGATTGGCAGGCGGCGATATCGAGCAGATCGCGCGGGCCATGGCCGCCATGGCGGACCGCGACGGCCGAACCACGGATCGTAACCGGGGTTTTCGGCAGATCGCGCGCCCGTTCGCGCGTGGTCAGGACCAGAGCGCCGGCGCCATCGGAGATCATGCAGCAATCAAGCAGATGCAGCGGCGACGAAACGATGCGTGATTTGAGAACGTCCTCCACCGTGATCGGCTCGCGGTAGCGGGCGTGCGGGTTGAGCCCGGCGTGGCGACGCATCGTGACTGCGATTTCAGCGAGTTGCTCCGGCGTGGTGCCGAATTCGTGCCGATGCCGGGCGGCGACCATGCCGTAGGCCCCAACGATCGTCGGACCATAGGGTGCGTAGAACGCATCGGGTGGATCGCCGGCATCGTTGCCGCCAGTGCCAACCGCAAATTTCTCCGACGCCGCGGTCGCCGCGTAGGTGATCAGCACCGTTTCACAAAGCCCGGCCGCGATCGCCGCGGCTGCAGTGCCGACATGCGCGACAAACGACGAGCCACCAATCGAGGTCGAATCGAGCCAATTTGGACGAATATCGAGCTGATGGCACATCGACAGGATGCCGATCGGCCCCACCCCAGAGGTCGCATAGCCGTCGATATCCTGCGGTTTCAGGCCGGCGTCGGCGAGCGCGCCGGCAGCCGCCTCGGCGGCGAGTTGGAAAGCGGTTTTGTCTGGCGCAAAGCGGCGCGGGTGTTCGAAGGCACCGACCAGAACGGCCTCATTGGGGTTCATCGCACAGCCTCCGGCGTCAACCAGCGAGCAATGCGCGACGCGCAGCGAGACCGCCTCATCCCAGCACCTCGCGCATCGCTTCCAACAAAGCCTCTTGTTGCTCGAGGAAGGCGACGTGTCCGGCCCCCTCCAATTCGATGGCACGACTACGCGGCACGCCATTGACCAGGGCCAGCGATTCGGCCGAGGAGCAGAGGCGATCGGCCGAGCCACGGATCGAAAGCACTGGGCATTCGATGCGGCCGATCTCCGGGCGCAGATCGGTCGCCAGCGAGCAGCGCAGGTCCTGGCAACGGACGCGTGGGTCGGTGCGGACCATTTCGCCCCAAAAGCCGCGCATCACGTCCATCGCCGGCGCCACACCGAAGACCGGCATATCGAATTGCTGCGGCAGCCGACCTGCAATCACCTGGTCAAGAATTGCAATTTCCCGCTCCAATGCCACGCATGAGGTTGCATCGGCCGCCGGTGCTGCCGAGGCGCCAAGTGCCACCACCGCCCGCACCCGGGCTGGGCGGTCGATCGCGAGCCTGAGCGCCACCTGCCCGCCCATCCCGTGTCCGACCAGAATCACCCGGGGCGCAGCGAGGGCCTCGAGCAGGCGCAGCACGAAACCCGCGGCTTCGGTGACGCTCGAAGGTCCGTCAAGTCCGCTCGAGCGGCCATGACCGGGAAGGTCGAGAGCGATCGGCGAGTGTTGCGCCTGCGCGAGGCTCTCGAGGAGTCCCGTCCAAAGACCCGAGGAGCCGCCGGCGCCATGCAAGAGCACGACGCAACTGCCTCGATCAAATCTTGGCGTGACGTCGGGCAGCGTGGTCGGCCCGGCATGGCGATAGGCCAAAGCGACGTCGTCCGCAAAGCGCAGATAACGCGACGGCATCACGCCTCCAACAGCCCTGCGGGGCGAAAGAGCAGCAACGTGTGTTCGTCATCGACCTTCTCGAACAGCGCTTCGACCGCAAGGCCAATCGTAACCTCCGCAGGCGGCACGCCGACAATCTGGCTCGGCAGCCGCACCCCCTCCTCGAGTTCGACCAGCGCGTAAACGTAGGGCGTCTTGTCCATGAACCAGGGATGCGTCGCGCGGTGCACCACGGTGCAAGTATAGACGCGCCCGCGTCCGGAGAGCGTCACCCATTCCAGATCGTGTCCGTGGCAGACCGGACAATGCGGTCGCGGGTAAAAGACCAGGCTCTCGCAGGCTTGGCAGCGCGGCAATTCGATGCGGCCTGCGCGGAGCGCCGTCCAGTAGCGCGCAGAATCTCCCTTCCCCGAGGGCAAGGGACGATCGAGTGGGCTCTTGGCGCTCATCGTTCCCTCGAAAGGATCAACGAGCATTCCTCGGTGAAGGTGCCGCCATTGCCGTGGACGAAAGCGACGTCGTTGCGCCGCACCTGCCGCGGCCCGGCGCGACCCATGACCTGACGCGCGCCCTCAAGCACCAACGTCATGCCGCCACCAAGCCCGGGCTGACCGAAAGAGAGCATGCCGCCATTGGTATTGAGCGGGAAATCGCCGCCAAAGGTGAGATCGTGCGCCTCGACAAAAGGCCCGCCTTCGCCCTTATGACAGAAGCCGGCATCCTCGAGTTCGATCAGCACGGCACTGGTGTAGCAATCGTAGATCTCGGCCAGCGTGACATCGCGCGGTCCGAGCCCCGCCATCCCGAAGGCCCGACGTGCGGATTCAACAGTTGGCGTGGTGAGAAAATCCTCACGCTGGAATGGATCGGGGTCGAGAGCCTCGCCAAAACCAAGCACATAGGCCGGCGGATGCGGCAGATCCTGCGTTCGATCGGAAGCCGTTAGCACCGCCGCCTCGGCCCCGCAGCACGGCAGCACGATCTCGAGCTTATGCAGCGGATCACAAACCATCGGAGACGCCAGCACATCGTCAATTGAAAGTGGGTGACCGTAAAAAAGGGCCAGCGGATTTTCTTGTGCACTTTTGCGTTGATCGGCCGCAATTTTTGCCAACTGACGAGAGGTGGTTCCGTAGCGGTGCATATGCAAACGCGCCGCCATCGCGTAATCGGCGTTGGCCCCGGCTGCACCATAGGGCACGGTGAAATCACGCAGCGGGAAGAGCAGCGGCGGCGGCTTCAAGTACATTCCCTGCGGATCCCAGGTATCGCCGCTGACGCAAAGCACCGTGGTGGCGCGGCGGGTTGCGATCGCGGCGGCGGCGCGCGCCACCATGCCGCAAGCCGTCGCCCCGCCGAGATCGACAAATTCCATATAGGACAACGAGAGCCCGAGGTGTTCGGCGACAATCGAAGGCCAGAGCATGGAGTACTGCATCATGGCCGGACAGACGACAAGGCCGTCGATGTCGCCGCGGGTCAGGCCCGCGTCCGCGATCGCGGCCATCGCGGCCTCGGAGATGAGTTCCAGCGGTGTCCGTCCTTCGGGCTTCTTGGTCGGCGCGAGTTCGCCGAGGCCGACAATCGCCGCTCGTCCACGCAGCCCTGCCTCGGCGAGAATCGACATATTGGATCGAGATACGGACCATCCGGGAAGCGCGCCAGTCCGGGCACGCTGCACTGCGGCAGAGAGGCCTCTATCGAGCGGGCAGACGGGCCTCATGCGGGGCACCGGGCCGGTCGACCTCGTTCGGCGCCTGGGCCCCCGCAGGCACGGGCCATCGCGAACACACGGGGTGGGTTGTGGTGGCCTTGGCGACGGGCTTGGGGCTCCCCGTTGACGGAGCCGCACCAGTCGGCAACGAAGATTGAGGGCTCGAAGCATGAAAGAACGCGAAACGAAGCGCCAGACCAAACGGGATCCCGGCGACGGGCCAGGCGACCCGGCGGCCGCCGTGCCTGGCGCAGCACGCGCCGGAGCCTGGCCCTCGCCACTTGAGAGCGCGGCGATCGTCAGGGACCAAATCGGATTGATCGCCCTGGCCCGGCTGGGAAACGAGCTTTGGTGGAGCGAGACCCGACCTTTGGAGCGCGGCCGCAGCGCGCTCGTCCGCAGCCGCGACGGGGCTTCAACGCCGGTGGACGTACTGCCTGCACCGTTCAGCGCACGCAGTCGCGTCCATGAATATGGCGGCGGCGCGTGGGCCCTTTCCCCCGCCGGGCTCATCCTCTCAAACGAAGACGACCGCCGGGTCTGGCACCTGGCAGCAGCCGGGGGCCAGCCACGCGCCTTGACGCCCCCTGGTGCGTGGCGCTTTGCAGATTTCAGCCACGACCCGATCCGGCAACGATGGTTCGCCGTCCGCGAGGACCATTCGAGCACACCCGAGCCGTCGAATACCCTGGTCCAACTCGACGCCGCGGGCGAGAGCGCCGGCACGATCCTGGTCGGCGATCGCGATTTCGTCTCGAACCCCCGCGTCTCCCCGGACGGGCGTCGGCTCGCCTGGCTCGCCTGGGACCATCCCAGTATGCCCTGGGATGGTTGCGAACTTTGGTTGGCCGAGTTGCGGCCGGACGGCACGCTCGCCGATGCACGGCAGATTGCCGGAGGCGACGAGGAATCGATCTTTCAGCCCGAATGGTCGCCCGACGGCACGTTGGTCTTTGTCTCCGACCGCAGCGGCTTCTGGAACCTGGAGAGTTTCGACGGCACCTCTCGTCGGCCGCTCCACCCTCACGCCGCCGATTTCGGGCGACCACAATGGGCTTTCGGACTTCGCACCTTCGCCTTTGCCGATGCGCAACGCCTGGTCTGCAGCTTCACCGAGGCCGGGCGTTGGCAACTCGGTGTGCTTGACTTTGTAGCGGGCGGGCTGCGTACGATCCCCGGCCCCTGGGTTGCGATCGACGATCTCGTCGCCATGGGCGATCGTGCCTGGCTCATCGCCTCGAGCGAGACGGCGGCGCAGGCTATTTGGGAGATTGACCTACACCACGGCACATCGCGCATCCTCTACGCCCCGACGCCGCCGTTCCTCGCCATCGACGCCATTTCGCGGCCACAACACCTCGAACTGCCCGGCCGCGCGGGGCGACGGGTTTATGTCCATCTCTACCCGCCCACGACTGCGGGGATCGACGTGCCGACAGGAGAGCGTCCACCTCTGCGCGTCAAATCGCATGGAGGCCCAACCGGGGCGGCCCGACCGGGCTTCGATCCAACTATTCAATATTGGACGAGCCGCGGCTGGCTGGTGGCCGACGTCGATTACGCGGGCAGTACAGGCTACGGGCGGGCCTTCCGAAACGCCCTGCGCGGCGGCTGGGGCGTGGTCGATGTCGAGGATTGCGTAGATGTCGCGAAATTTCTTGCCAGCGAGGGCTGGGTCGATCCCGCACGCCTGACGATCAGCGGCCGCAGTGCGGGCGGCTATACGACGCTTTGCGCGCTGACTTTCCACGATGTTTTTTGCGCCGGTGCGTGCGCTTACGGGGTCGGTGACCTCGCCACCTTGGCGGCCGACACGCATAAATTCGAGTCGCGCTATACGGATCGGCTGGTCGCCCCCTTCGCCGACAACGCTGAATTGTGGCGGGCGCGTTCGCCGCTGCACCATGTCGACCGGCTGAGTCGCCCGGTACTCTTCCTGCATGGACTTGAAGACCGGGTCGTGCCGGTGGCGCAGACCCAGAGCATGGTCGAGGCGTTGCGGGCGCGCGGCGTGCCGGTCGAACTGCTGCTCTTCGAGGGCGAAGGGCATGGTTTTCGTCGCCCCGAAAATCAGCAGCGGGCACTCGAAGCCGAGTTGGCGTTTCTGCAGCGCTGGACCTGATCGCCGCGTCCTCAGCGCAGCAGCAGATCCTGCAGCGCAGCAATACCGTCGCTCCCGTGCCCGATCTCGGCCAGCACCGGCGATTCCGCAAACTCGCGCAGCGCCTCGACCAGCGTGGAGCGGGCCAGATCTTCGCCTGGCTCATTATGATTGACAACGAAGCCGAGAATTCGCAGGCCGGCCGCAAGAGCGGCAGCCTCGGTCAGAAGCGCATGATTGATGGCCCCCAGACGCGCACCCACCACGATCAGCAATTCGGCGTTAAGCCGGAGAGCCAGATCGGCACAGGAGAGCCGGCCCATCAGCGGCACGAGCAGCCCGCCCGCCCCCTCGACCAGCAGCATATCCACCTCGGCGGCGCGCTCCAACGTGGCGACGACGAAGGCGTCCACATCGAGGGTCTCGCCAGCCCGACGAGCCGCGATGCCCGGCGCGAGTGGCTCGGCCAGGCGCAGCGGGCAGATGACTTCAATCGTTTCGTCGGAGGCCGCGGCCGCTCGCAGGGCCTCGGCGTCCGTCGCAACCAGGACGCCATCGACCCGCTCGCAGCCGCTCTCGGCCGGTTTGCGCACCGCAACCCGAAGCCCGCTGGCTCGCAACGCCCGGACCAGCGCGGTGGCCACCCAGGTCTTGCCAATCCCGGTGTCGGTCCCGCTGATAAAAATGATTCGGCTCAAGAGTGCCCGCCTGCACCGCGCCGGTGTGTCGCCAGCGCGCCGTCGCCCCGCGGCGTGGTTGCGCGCACCGCCGCAACGATCACCTGCCCGGCGCGCGTGAGCTCCTCGGCGGAATGGGTCGCAAGCGGCGTCAAGCGGATCCGCGCGGTGCCCTCTGGCACCGTGGGCGGCCGGATCGCGGGAGAAAATACGCCGTCCTCAAGCATTCGCGCCGACACCGCAAGAGCCTGTTCCGCACCACCAAGGATCAAGGCCACGATCGGGCTCGAGAACGGCAACACGTCGAGACCGGCCGCCGCGAGAGTGCCGTGCAACGCCCGGGCGTTGGCCCAAAGCTGGGCCCGCCGTTCGCGCTCTTGGCGCGCGATACCGATCGCCGCAGTAGCGGCTGCGACAACCGCCGGCGGCAAGGCCGTCGAAAAAACATAGGCACGAGCGCGGTTCACCAGAACGTCAATCAAGGCTCTCGATCCGGCAACAAAAGCGCCGTAGCTGCCCAACCCCTTACCCAGCGTGCCCATGCGGACCGCGAGCCGC
>VFKT01000224.1 GCA_009885395.1 Deltaproteobacteria bacterium
ACCCCGTCGGGTTACGGCGCTGCCGATTCGCGTTGGGATACCTGGCGCAATTGTGAGTTTGCCGAAATTCTCGGCTTCTACGGCCTGCAATATTGGTACGTCTGGCAGGTCTCGGTGCTGGGTCTCGGGCCGATCTGGATGAGCGAGAACGAGCCCTTGAAGCAGCGCACGGCAAGGCTGCTCGAGGAGGGCGGGATTTTCGCCTTCGGGCTTTCCGAGCAAGCCCACGGCGCCGATATTTATTCCACATCGATGGCGCTCGAGCCCGTCGGCGAGGGGAATTACCGCGCCAACGGTCGCAAATACTATATCGGAAATGGCAACAAGGCTGCACTTGTTTCGGTCTTTGGTCGTGTCGGCAAGGATTATATCTTCTTTGCCGCCGCACCCGGGCACGAGCGCTATCGCTTGGTCAAGAATGTTGTCGCAAGCCAGAACTACGTCTCAGAGTTTGCACTTGAGGATTATCCCGTCGGGGAAAGCGACATCCTGCATAAGGGTGGCGCGGCCTGGGATGCGGCGCTGAACACGATCAATATTGGAAAATTCAATCTCGGCTGGGCCTCGATCGGGATTTGTACGCACGCTTTTTACGAAGCGATCCAGCACGCCTCGCGTCGGATTCTCTACGGCAACCCCGTCACCGATATGTCGCACGTCCGCAAGATGTTCGTCGATGCGTGGGCTCGATTGGTAGCGATGAAGCTTTTTGCCCTGCGCGCGGCCGACTATATGCGCTCGGCATCGGCTGAAGACCGGCGCTACCTGCTTTTCAACCCGATGACCAAGATGAAGGTGACCACGCAAGGCGAAGAGGTGATCAACCTGCTGTGGGATGCGATTGCCGCCAGGGGATTCGAGCGCGATCAGTATTTCAGTCAGGCGGCGATCGATATCCGGGCATTGCCGAAACTGGAAGGCACGGTGCACGTCAATGTGGCGCTGCTCGTCAAGTTTATGCCAAGCTACTTCTTCAATCCGGCCGATCTGCCCGAGGTGCCGCAACGCGCTGACGCGGCCAATGACGATTTCCTTTTCGAGCAGGGGCCGGCCAAGGGGCTCGGCACGATCCGCTTCCACGATTACGCCAAAGCCTACCGCTTGTTCGACACGCCCAACGTCGCCATCTTCCGCGAGCAGATCGCGGTCTACCGCCAGATGCTCGCCGATTGTCCGCCCGCCGACGAACAGCTTCGCGATGTCGATTTCCTGCTGGCGAGCGGTCATATTTTCGCGCTCGTCGTCTACGGCCAACTGATTCTTGAGAACGCGAAGATCTATGCGATTCCCGCCGAATGGGTCGATGAGATTTTTGACGTGCTGGTGCGGGATTTTGCGCGCTATGCCCTCGACTTGAGCCAGAAGCCGGGCACAAACGAGGCCCAGATGGCGAGATGCCTGCAGATGCTGCAAAAACCAGTGCGTGACGAAGCGCGCTACCAGCGCATCTTCGCGGAGCAGGTGCTGCCGCTGCGCGACGGCTATCTCATGCCGGATTGAGGGGCATACCCGCAGGCCGGACCCCAATATGAAAAATGGTGGTCGCGACCACCATTTTCAATACCAAAGGCGATTCGTTGGGTGCCTCGTTCGGTGGCCGGCCCCGGCCCCGGTCCCGGCCGCTGGACCCCGTCGCCGCCGCTCAGCCCCCGGCCTGCTCCTTCGCCCAGCGGTAATCGGCCTTGCCGCTCGGGCTGCGCTGGATCACGTCGCGAAAGATGAACACCTTGGGCAGCTTGAAGCGCGCGATATGCGTCGCGGCCTCGGCGAGCAGGTCGGCCTCGGTGGCGGTTGCCCCCTCCCGCAACGCAACAATCGCGACCACCTCCTGGCCCCATTTTTCGCTCGGTCGTCCCGCCACCACAACATCGAAAACGTCGTGGTGGTGTTTGAGGGCGCCCTCGACCTCTTCGGCAAAAATCTTTTCGCCGCCTGAGTTGATCGTCACCGAATCGCGGCCGAGCACTTCGATCGAACCGTCGGTCGTGTAGCGCGCGCGGTCGCCCGGCACCGAGTACCGCACGCCGCCGATCGCCGGAAAGGTTTTGGCGGTTTTTTCGGGATCGCCGAGATAGCCGAGCGGCACGCGACCCTGCTGCGCGAACCAGCCCATTTCTCCGATGTCGGTGGCCGGATCCAGCACCCGCCCGAAATCGGCCGCGATCACGCACGCCCCGGCCCCGGGCTTGAAGGTGCCGGTTGAGACGCCCGAGGCTTTGGTGCTCGGATTGCTTGCCTGCGCGCCGGTTTCGGACGAGCCGATCGCGTCGAGAATCATCACATTGGGCAGGCGGTCGATGAAAGCCTGCTTGTTGCGCGGCGAAAGCGGCGCCCCGCCTGAACTCACCAGCCAGACGGTGGAGAGGTCGTACTCCTGACGCTCCATCTGATCGAGCAGCGGGCGGGCGAAAGCGTCGCCGACCAGAGTCAGTGTGGAAATCTTCTCGCGCGCGATGGTCGACAAGAAATCATGCGGTTCGAGTTTCTGGTTATCGTTCGCAAACACGCAGGTATTGCCCAGCGCCATGTTGATGAACAAGCCCCATTGGGCGGCGCCGTGCATCATCGGCGGTCCCACCAACATCCGCATGAAGCCGCCGCCGCTGGCGGTGGCACCGACATCCTCCAGCGATACGGCCTCGGTGCCATCGGGTTTGCGGCCACCCATCGCGGCCATGAAAATATCGGCCGAACGCCAGAGCACGCCCTTGGGCATTCCGGTCGTGCCGCCGGTGTAGAGCATATAAAGATCGTCGGGCGAATGCGGCAGATCGGGAAGCGTGCTGGCGGCGGCAGCAAGCGCGGCATCGTAATCGATGGCGCCGGGCAGAAGTGCGTTGCCCGAGTCGTCGGCGACCTGGATCAGCACCTCGATCTCGGGCACCTTCTCGCGCAGGGCGGCGACGCGAGGGGCGAATTCGGCGTGGTAGAGCACCGCGCGCGCGCCCGAGTTGCGGAAGAGGTAGATCAGCTCTTCTTCGACATAGCGATAGTTGACGTTAAGCGGGGCAACCCGGGCCTTGAAGGCACCCAGCATGCCTTCGACCCATTCGTTGCAGTTGTACATATAGATCGCGAGGTGGTCCTGGCCCGATTCCCAGGGCTGAAGCTCGCTGCGTTCGCGTCGCGAGCCCAGGCCGCATTCGACCAGCACGTTGGCGAGCCGACGGCTGCGTTCGGCAAGCTGGCCGTGCGTGAGGCGTCGGTCGCGCCAGATCAGGGCCTCGCGATCGGGAATCGCGGCTGCGATGGCTTCGTTCACTTCGGCGAAATTGAATTCCATGGTGGCCCTCAGACGCGTTCGATGATGGTGGTGATGCCCATGCCGCCGCCGATGCACATGGTCACGGCGCCGGTGGTGAGATTGCGCCGCTCGAGTTCGTCAAGCAGCGTACCGAGCAGCATGCCGCCGGTCGCGCCGAGTGGATGGCCGAGGGCGATCGCGCCGCCGTTGACGTTGACGCGGTCGTGCGGGATGTCGAGGTCGCGCATCACTTTCAGGGGGATGGTCGCGAAAGCCTCGTTGATCTCCCAGAGATCGATATCGCGGACAGTCATGCCGGCCCGCTTCAGGGCGCGTTCGGTCGCCGGGCCGGGTGCGGTCAACATGATGACCGGTTCGGAACCGCAAGTCGCGGAAGCGATCACCCGGGCGCGGGGCTTTGCGTGACGCTCTTTCACCCAGCGCTCCGACGCCACCAGCACGGCGGATGCGCCATCGACCACGCCCGACGAATTGCCGGCCGTATGCACATGGTTCAACGCGCCGACGTCGGGGTAGCGCTTCTTGACCCGCTCGGCGAGAGTCAGGCCATCGCCGCCCTCGGGGCGATAGGGCATGGCTGCGGCAAACGCCGAGCGCAACTCGCCGAGGCTCTCAACCGTCGTCGAGCCGCGTGGATGCTCGTCGCGCTCGAGTACGATTTCGCCCGCGGCGTTGCGCACCGCAATAAGGCTTTTGTTGAAATACCCGGCCGCGATCGCTCGCGCCGCGCGGGCCTGGCTCTCGGCAGCGAAGCGGTCACAATCCTCGCGCGAGAAGCCTTCCAGCGTCGCGATCAGGTCGGCCGAGATGCCTTGCGGCACGATCGGATGCCGTTCGATCAAAAGCGGGTTCAGGCCATCGAGGCCGCCGGGGTCGGATCCCATCGGCACGCGCGACATGGATTCGACGCCGCCGCCGACCACCAGATCCTGCATGCCGGCGGCCGTCCCCATGAAAGCGAAGTTCACCGCTTGCAGGCCAGAGCCGCAAAAGCGGTTGAGCTGCACGCCCGTGACTTCGATCGGCCACTCGGCGCAGAGCACGGCTTGGCGACCGACGCAGGCCCCCTGTTCGCGATGGGCTTGCACGCAGCCGCAGATCACATCCTCCACCTCGGCCGGATCGAACTGCGCCCGTTCCAGGCCGCGGAGCGCCTGGCCCATCAATTCCTGGGGATGGATCCCGTTCAGCCCGCCGCCGGCTTTACCCCGGCCGCGCGGCGTGCGCACCGCGTCAATGATGTAGGCGTTTCCCATGTCGACCTCCGCGTTGAATGACCGACCCCGCTTAGCCCCGGCGACCCCTCTCGCCAAGCCGCGTGCGCAACCGGGGACGTTCGTTTAATTTTCCTGCGAAGTTTAATTTTCCAGTAGGCGGCCGCCGAGGTCCGCGGCTGAGGGGGTAGGGCGATGGATACGAGCAACGACTTTCCGGTTCGGGTCGGCCATATGCTGCTGACGATGGTCGAGCCGCATCGCGGCCACGCGAAGGCCTACAACCGCTGGTACGAGCGGGATCATTTCTATGCCGGCTGCCTGATCAACCCCTGGCTTTTTTCCGGCGGCCGCTTCGTCGCCACGCGGCCGCTGAAGGATCTGCGCTTTCCCGAGGACAGTCCGATCGCGCGGCCCGATGTGCGGCAAGGCTCGTATATAGCTCTTTACTGGATCCTCGAGGATCATTTCCCGGAATGGCGCGAATGGAGCAACGGCCAGGCCCATAAACTCTATCGCGACGGGCGCGGTTTTGCCGAGCGCACCCATATCCACACCCTGCTCTACGATTTCGACCATGTACACTACCGGGACGCCGATCCCGTGCCGCTGGCACTCGCTCTCGACCACGGTTTCGAGGGCTTCGTCACCGCCACCGTCGAGCGTTGTGAAGGTGTCGCGCAGAGCTATCTCGACCAATGGCATGCCGCGCGCTGGCCCTCCTGGGTCGCCGGGACTTCGATCGCGAATGGATCGGTGTGGTCGCCGCGCACGCAAGGCAACGCGCCGATGGATATTCCGCAGGTCGAGAAC
>VFKT01000145.1 GCA_009885395.1 Deltaproteobacteria bacterium
CCCGCGACGCCAGTGCCGACGATGGTATTGATCGTCCCATTGCTCTCGATGCGGCGGATTCGATTGTTCGCCGTGTCGGCGATCACCAGCCGGCCGCTGCCATCAAAAGCGAGTCCGCGCGGGCTGCTGAGCTTGGCAGCCGTGGCTTGACCGGAATCGCCGGAGAACCCGGCCGTGCCCGTGCCGGCGAAGGTGGTGATCACGCCGCTCGAGTCGATCTTCCGGATCTTATGGTTGGTAGTATCGGCAAGGAACATCGCCCCGGTTGCCGCCTCGATGACGATCCGACTCGGCGCACGCAGCGTCGCCGCCGTCGCTGGCCCACCGTCGCCGCTCGAACCTGCCGCACCCGTGCCAGCGATGGTTTCGATATCGCCCGAGGCCGCCTGCGCCGCAGAGGGCGACGCCGCCAGGGCGACGGCGAACAGGAAAGATATTTTAAAGGAGCGTGGCGCTCGGCTCAAGCAGGTCTTCATCATCTGATCGATCCTCAGAAAGGGGGTTTGTGTTGGGACGCTGCGCGCCACCGATTGATGCAGATTCCTCCCATTATGTGGGACGAGGAAGAGAAAATCTCGCAATTAGCCCAGATTTTTTCGCCCGGTCGGCGTGTGACGCCGTGCGTCCATGGACTGAAGTTCATGCAGCGGAAAGGCCTGCGCTGGGCTGTATCGGCTACGGAAGCGTCCAAGAGGGCGAGCGACCTCTTCTCAAAGGAGATTCAACGTGAGCGAACAAACCAGCAGGCCCGATTCCGTGACCCCATTCCCCAATGATGCGGTTGCGCCAAGACAAAGACTACAGCGTCTGCGCGAGCATCTATGCAGCCGCATTGTCGGACAGGAGCGCCTCATCGACGGCCTGCTGACCGCACTCGTGGCCGACGGCCATCTTCTGGTCGAGGGTGCGCCCGGGCTGGCCAAGACGAAAGCAATCCGGGCCCTCTCGGAAGCGATCGAGGGCGACCACCATCGGGTGCAATTCACACCCGATCTGCTGCCGGCCGATTTGACCGGAACCGACGTCTACCATCCCGAAGACGGCAGCTTCCGTTTCGAGAGCGGACCGATCTTCCACAACCTGGTGCTTGCCGATGAGATCAACCGCGCCCCGGCCAAGGTGCAGTCCGCCTTGCTGGAAGCGATGGCGGAACGACAAGTCACAGTGGGGCGGCAGACCTGGCCGCTGCCGCGCCTCTTCCTGGTGATGGCGACGCAAAACCCGATCGAGCAGGAGGGCACCTACCCACTGCCCGAAGCGCAGCTCGATCGCTTCCTCCTTTATATCCGCATCGGTTACCCCGGCCGCGAGGCTGAGCGGAAGATCCTGGAACTGGTGCGGGCCGAGGCTCGCGCCGACGCCGATGCAGCCCTCGCCGAACCGAAAAACGTCAAAGCCACGCCGCCTGCCGAGCCGCGCGTCTCACAGGCGACGATCTTTGCCGCCCGGCGCCAGGCGCTTGATCTCTATGTCTCGCCGGCCCTGGATGAGTATATGGTGCAATTGGTTAGCGCCACCCGGGATCCGGTGCGCTACGGCGACGAACTCGCTGGCGTGGTGCGCTGCGGAGCGAGCCCGCGTGGCACTCTTGCTCTCGACCGCTGCGCGCGAGCCCGTGCCTGGATGGAAGGCGGCGATTTCGTCACGCCCGAGCAAGTCCAGGCCGTCGCCCATGATGTGCTGCGCCACCGTATCCTGCTCGCTTTCGAGGCCGAGGCCGAAGGTCTAACAACAGATGCATTGATTGATACCCTGATCGAGCGGGTGCCGGTCGCTTGAACACGGCCGGACAAACCCGATCTCAAAGGATGTCAACGTGATCCCGTCTCACCGACAAAAAGATCGCACCTCTCTGCCCGGGAGCGACCAGACCTCAGGCTCGCCTCTGAAGCGGGCAGGCTTCGGTGCCATCAGTGCGCGCGACGACGCTGCAATGTTGGGCCGCCGCACGAAAGGCGCGCCCACCGAAGCTCCAACGTTGCGCGGTCGCACGAAAGAAGCGCCAGGCGGAAGGCGCGGCATCGAAGCGACCACGGCCGAATTGGTCGCGCTCTTCGGCGCCTTGCAGCCGCTCTCGCGCGGCCCGCTGACGCGTATCCGCACCTTGCAGAGCGGGCCCTGGCGCTCGGCCTTCCGCGGTCGCGGCATCGAATTCGATGAAACTCGCATGTACCAGGCCGGCGACGACGTCCGCTCGATCGATTGGCGGGTGACCGCCCGCACCGGCCGCGTCCATACCAAGCTCTTCCACGAGGAGCGCGAACGGCCGGTGCTGCTGCTGCTCGATCAGCGCCCGAGCATGCGATTCGGAACGCGCGGCGCTTTCAAATCCGTGGCTGCGGCACGGGCGGCGGCCGCCGTCGCCTGGGCGGCGCGTGAGGGTGGGGACCGGGTCGGTGCCGCCATCTTCGGCGCATTCGGTCGCGAAGAATTGCGGCCCCACCGCTCGCAACATGCCCTGCTGGCCCTGCTGAGCCGGATGGCGCATGCCACCGCGAGCGAACTTGGCGCCGTCCCAGCCGCAGGGCCGGCCTTGCGCGAGGAACTCGAGCGAATGACGCGGGTCGCCCGTCCGGGCACTCTGCTTTTCGTGTTCAGCGATTTCCACGATCTGGACCGCGCAACCGAACATGCTCTCGATCGGCTCGGTCGGATCACCGACCTCTGCTGTATTCTGGTGCATGATCCGATCGAGCTGGCGCTCCCCCGCGCCGGCGATTTGTTGGTGACCGATGGCCGCAACGTCCGCATGCTGCCGACCTCGGATGCCGCCTGGAGAAAGCGTCATCTCGACGCTTTCCAGACGCGCCGTGAACGACTCGCCCGCCTCTGCGCGCGTACCCGTGGCTTGATGCTCGGACTTCGCACCGACGAAGACGTCGCGCTGGCCTTGCGCGCCGATCGTTTTGCGCGGGCAAGACGGCACCCCGATTCGCCGTTGAACAAAAGGAGTGCGGGGTGAACGCACCAGCCCCCGCCGCCGCCGCACCGCCGGATCCACTCGCCGGACTGCGCGGCCTGCACCTGCCCGAAATGGTCGGCGCCTGGCCTCCGGCACCCGGTTGGTGGATTTTGGCTCTACTAATGCTCGCAAGCTTGATCGCAGGCGTGCTCTGGATTCGTCGACGGCGGCGCTCTCTGGCCACCCATGCCCTGCGCGAGTTCGACGCGCTGGTGGCACGAGGCCCGGCCGATCAGGACTTGCAGACTCTCGCCACAGAAATCGCCGCACTTCTGCGCCGCGTCGCTCTGGCCCGCTTCGGCCGCCGCTTGGTGGCGCATCTGCATGGCCCGGCGTGGGAATCTTTTCTCGAGGCACAGCGACGGAAGCGACTTGAGCCTGAGAAGAGCGCCGAATTCACACGAACTTTGGCGTTGGCCCCGTATGCTCCGTCCGAGTCCTTCAAGCGCGAGACCCTGCCCGAACGCGCCGCGTTGGTGGCCGCCGCACGAAGCTGGATCCGGGGAATCGCATGATCAAATTCGAATGGCCCTGGCTGCTGGCGGCCCTGCCCCTGCCGCTGCTCATCCGCTGGCTCGTTCCGGCCGCACGCCAACGGCTCGACGGCGCGCTGCGCGTTCCCCTGCTCGGGGCCTTCGCTGCCGCAGCCGAGGGCATCCTTGGCGGGAAACTCCGCCGGGGTCTGATGCTTACCGTGCTTGCCCTCACCTGGATGGCCCTCACGACGGCGGCCGCGCGACCGACCTGGCTCGGTCGACCCGTCGAGCTGCCCACCCGTGGACGCGATCTGATGCTGGCGATGGACCTTTCGGGAAGCATGGCACAGCAAGATTTCACCTTGGGCGGCCAGCAAACCGATCGCCTCACAGTCGTCAAGCAAGTTGCAGACGATTTCATCGAACGGCGCACCGGGGACCGGGTTGGTTTGGTTTTCTTCGGAACCCGGGCCTATCTGCAATCGCCTCTCACACACGACCGCAAAACGGTGGGTCAGCTCCTCGACGAGGCCGCGATCGGGCTGACGGGGGAAGAGACGGCGATCGGCGACGCCATCGGCACGGCGGTGGTGCGTTTGCGCGAACGTCCTGCCGATAGTCGCGTGCTGGTGCTGTTGACCGATGGCGCCAGCAATGCCGGGGCACTTCAGCCGCTCGAAGCGGCACGTCTCGCGGCAGCGGAGGGGGTGCGCATCCACACGATTGGCGTCGGCGCCGACACGATGGTCGTACCCGGTTTTTTCGGCCAGAGGGTCGTCAATCCTGCCGCCGACCTCGACGAAGAAACCCTCGCCAAGGTGGCCGACACGACCGGCGGCTCGTTCTTCCGGGCGCGCAACACCGAAGGTCTGGCCGAAATCTATCGCCAGATCGACCTGCTTGAACCCACCGAAGCCGAGCCGCGTCAGGTGCAGCCCCGGCAGGAACTTTTTATGTGGCCGCTCGGGCTGGCCTTCGTGCTGAGCCTCGGTATCGGAGCTTTCGAAATGCTGCCCCGGCCTTCTTTCACGCCGGCCGCCCTGCCAACGGATGCTCTGGAGAGATCGGCATGATCCCCGAAGGTTTTCATTTTTTGCGCCCGATATGGTTGTTCGCGGCGCTGCCCATCGCCACCCTGCTCTGGGCTGGCCTGCGGCTGAACCGCGGTGCCGACGCCTGGAAGCGCGTCGTCGACGCCCATCTTCTGCGCCACCTTGTCGGGGCAGATTTCAGCCAGAGCCGACGTTGGCCGCTCGCTGCGCTCGCACTGGCCTGGTTTGCGGCCATGTTTGCTCTCGCCGGTCCGACCTGGGAACGGCTGCCCCAGCCGATCGGGAAGAGTCCAACCCCGACGGTGGTCGCCCTCTCGTTGGCCCGTTCGATGGATCAGGGCGATATCACCCCGTCCCGACTCGAGCGCGCCCGTTTCGAATTGGCCGCCATCGCCGAGCGCGTGCGTGGGGACCAGCTCGGATTGATCGTTTATACCAACGTGCCCTTCGTCGCGGTGCCGCTCACCGACGATGTGCGCGTCGTCGAGGAACTGATCCCGCTGCTGCGCACGGATTTGATGCCGGCACCCGGCCGGCGACTTGACCGCGCCATCGAGGAGGCAAGTGCCTTGATCGAAGGCGCTGGCGGCACACCCGGGCGGATCCTGATTCTGGCCGATGGCGCCGATGACGTCGAGGCAGCTGTAGCGGCGGCCGAGACGGCGCGCGGCCGGGGGCATCGGGTTTCGGTGATCGGACTCGGCACCACAGGCGCGGCCGTGGCACCACTTGATGAGGCCGGGCTGACCGAGATCGCATCGGCCGGTGGCGGTCGCTTTATGCCGATCACCTCGCTGGCCTCGGAACTTGGTACGCTCGTCGGCGGCGCGCCGACTCTCGCGACGTTTGCCACCGGCTCGTTGCAGGAGACGCAGGCTTTCACCGAAACTCCGGATTGGATGGGCGATCGTTGGCGCGATACCGGAATCTGGTTGGTCCTGGTGCCGCTCGCGCTGGCGCCACTGGCCTTCCGGCGCGGCTGGCTTGCCGCGCTCGCCTTCTTCATCACAGCTGGAGGCGCGACGCCGGCCGAGGCTTCGCTGTGGAACGATCTCTGGTCGACTCCTGACCAGCAGGGGGCAAACGCTCTCTCAGCCGACAAGCCCGCCGAAGCCGCCGAACTCTTCGAGGATCCGGCTTGGCGGGCAGCCGCGCAGTACCAGGCCGGGGACTACGAATCGGCAATAAAGAGCTACCAGGATGAATCCGACGCGGACGCACGCTTCAACCTCGGTAACGCTCTCGCGCGCAATGGTAAATTGACAGAGGCGATCGAGGCCTGGGACGAAGTGATCAAAGCCAATTCTGCTGACGCGGACGCACGCTTCAACCGCGATCTGGTGCAGAAGCTGCTCGAGGAGCAAAAGGACCAACAAAAAGAGCAAGGCGAGGACGGCGAGAATTCACCCGAGTCGAAGGACGGAGAGGGCGGCGAGCCAAAAGACCAGCAGCAAGGTGAGGCCGGTGATCCGTCGGACGAGCAACAGAAAGCTGCCGATCAAAAGGCCGGGAACCCGGAGGCCTCAGACTCCAAGGGTGGAGAGAAGCCCGCCGAGGAGCAGAAGGACGCCGCCGCAGAAGAGTCCAACCAAAAGAAAGACGACGAAGCCGAGCAGAAGGACCGGGCCGACAAGGGCACCGGCGAGCCAAAGGAAGAGAGCGCCGAGCAGCGGGCCGAGAAAGCGCAGGAGCACGCCAAGGAGACCGCAGCCGAGCGTGCCGCCGCCGAAGCCGACGATACTCTTGGCAAGGGGATCGACGCGGCCCTTGACGACAAGGCCAAGGATAAAACTGGCGAGGCGCTGGCGAGCGCCTCATTGCCACCGCCGATCGACGAGGCCACCCAGCAGCGGGAGCAACGCCTGCGTGAAATCCCGAGCGACCCGGCGGGTTTGCTGCGGGCTCGCATCCACCGCCACTATGCCGAAGAGCAGGCCATGCTCCGGGGAGGGTATTTCCGATGAGAATCAAGCAATGGCCGCTCGGCGCCACCCCGGCCTTGCTTGGCAGGCATCTTTTCACTCTCGAGGGGAAGACCGTGCCTGACCCACGGACTCTCGGCGCCGCACTGGCCTTGCTTGGGCTTCTCGTCACCACTTCGGAAGCGGCGCTTGAAGCAAGCCTAGATCGGTCACGCGTCGCCGAGGGCGAGGCCGTGGTCTTACGGCTGGCGCAGGGCGACGACGATACCGGCAGCACCCCTGATCTTTCGCCGCTCGCCATGGATTTTGAAGTTGTCGGGACCGCGCAGAGCCAGAGCTTCACCATGAGCAACGGCCATATCCAGCAGAACCGCGAGTGGCATCTCACGCTCATGCCGAGGCGCAGCGGGCGGCTCCGCGTGCCGGCACTGCAAGCGGGTGCGGACAGAAGCGAGGCCCTTGCGCTCGAAGTCACCGCCGCCGGGGCACCGGGCCAGGCCGCCGCAGCCGGCGCGGGCGCGGCGAACCGCGCGGCCGGGACAAGCGACGCGGCAGCGCCACAACAAGCCGACAACGGCAGCTCCGACCTCTTTGTCCGGGCAACGGTCGATCGCGAGAAGCCCTTCGTCAATAGTGATATCATTTACACCGTTCGCATCTATGACGGCCTCGGTATCCTCGAAGGCTCGCTGGCCCTGCCCGCGGGCAAGGGGCTCAAGGTCACACCGGTGGGTGAAGGCAAACGTTTCGAGGAAGAGATCGGTGGCCAGCGCTACATCGTGCACGAGAAATCGTTCCGGATTTCCCCCGATGCAGCCGGTAAAGCCTTGATTGAACCCATCACGCTTGAAGCCCGGGTGCGCGATCCCGAGGCCGCCCTGCGGCGGCGGGTCTCGCCCTTTGGCAACGCCATGATAGATTCGATGTTCGACCGGGGTCGGCTGGTGCGGGTGCATTCGAATCCGATCACTATCGAGGTACGTGCCCGTCCGACTGACGCCGGCGAGGGCTGGTTCCTGCCCGCCGAATCGGTGACGCTTGACGAGGAATGGATCCCTGCCACCTCTTCGCTCGAAGCCGGGCGCGCCGTGACGCGCCTCGTCCGGCTGCGGGCCAAGGGGGCAAGCGCCGCGCAATTGCCACAATTCGAAATCCGGGCGCCAATCGGGGCACGCCAACAGGAGACCGGCTCGGCGACCGACGACCAGACCGACGCGACCGGCACCGCCGCGCTCATGGAGCGACGGGTCACTTTCGTGCCGAGCGCAGCGGGACCACTCGAGGTGCCTCCGGTTGAGGTCCGCTGGTTCGACCTCAAGACGAACCAGCCGAGGGTTGCAAGACTGGAAGGACGGACGTTCCAGGTGGCGGCGGCTCCCGATGCCCCCGCTCCGGAGGCCGCCGCGCTGGCGCTGAAGGCCCGCGCGGGTCCAGCGTCGGGGGCTGACACTGGTGCGACTTTTGCCAGCGACCCGATTGGGCACCTGGCGTCACTTTCTAGTTTTGCCGACCGACCCGGCATTCTTGCCGGCACCGCTGCAGCATCGGCTTTGCTGGCCTTTGGTCTCTCGCGTATTCTTTTGGGTCGACGGAGGCGGCGGGCTGCCGCAAGCAATGGCCGCCCGCTGGCGCCATCGCTGTCCACCCAGAAAAGCGCTTTCCGCCGCCTCTTCAGCCGCAACGCAGGCCAGTCGGGGCTCGGAAACCTGCGCCAGGCCTGTGCCGCAAGCGACGCCACGGCGGCGCGGGCGGCGCTGCTCGCCTGGGCCCGAGAGCGCTCTCCCGGCGAGACCATCACCAATCCCACGTCCTTCGCACGGCGCCAGGGGGACGCAGCCCTAAGTCAAGAAACTGATGCGCTCGAAGCGATCCTGTTTGCGCCCCACGCCAGTGCCTCGGGCAAGGAGGAGATCCTGGTCTGGAGCGGCGCCAGCCTCTGGCAGGCTGTGTCCGGCTTGAAGCGTCGTCGCGGACGGAAAGCGCGCGAGCTCTTCTCCCCCCTACCCGCCCTCTACCCGGAATGAGTCCAGCGATGCCCAGCCTCGCCGGACTTTCGCCTGTCACGCTTGACGCCTCCGCGGGGCCAAAGGAGGGGCGTGTCAGAAACCGCGGGCTCACCTTGCTCCTGCTCGCAAGCCTGACCGGCGCGACCTCGCCGGCCCACGCGGTTTGCCCGAGTTTCGCGGGTCCCTTCGAAGTGGCGCGCGTCGAGACCGACGAACTCGACGAAGCCTCGGGGTTGGTCGCCAGTCGGCGTCATCCGGGGATCTTCTGGACGCACAACGATTCTGGCGACGGCCCACGGGTTTTTGCCATTGATCGGCAGGGCAGGCTGCGCGGCCTGTTTGAACTCGCCGATACCGAGGCCATCGACTGGGAGGATCTGGCGATCGGCCCCGGGCCCGAGCCAGGCCGCAACTACCTCTACCTGGCCGACGTCGGCGACAACCCGCTCGAGCGGGCGCGCGTGCTGGTGCATCGGATCGCAGAGCCAGAGCTGCCACCCGCCGCTACCGCCGACAAGACTCAAATCATCGAAACAATAGATACCTTCATCCTCGAGCAACCGCGCGGACCACAAGACACCGAGGCCATCGTGGTCGATCCAGTCTCGGGAGATCTGCTCCTGCTGACCAAGGAGGATTGGGGCTGCGAACCCGTGCCGGGACCGAATTGCGGACGGGGCTGGATCCTGCGCGCCCCTTCCCTGGCACGGGAGCCAACCGGTCGCGTCGTCGAGCTTGAGGTCGAAGGCCGTTTTGAGGTGGCCCCGGAGGCTTCGCGCTACGGCCGGCTCACCAGCGCTGCCGACAGCAGCGAAGACGGCCACTGGATTTTGATACGGACCTACCTGCGAGCCGGGCTCTGGGAGCGCCGGGGCGACGAGAGCCTCTCTGAAACGCTGGCGCGCCGACCCTGCTCCGTCCCGGTGGCCGGATGGCCCGAGGAAAAACAAGGTGAGGCGATCGCCTTCGCCCCCAACGGCCAACGCTACTGGACGATTAGCGAAGGCGAACACCCGATGCTCTTCGAGTACGTCCGCACGCCGCTGGCCGTGCCTTCCGCCTCGACTCGTTGAGACAGGCCACGCCAGCTCTCGTCGGCTTTGCGTTCTGCCCCATGCGGAACGCAACCTTCGCAACTTGGGGGGACGAGCGACACCACCTGAGCTTCGTCGCAACCCCGTTGCGCTACGCGAAACCACCTGCACAATGGCGTCCTGATGCAGATCGAAACCATCCGCAGCAGCGACGACCCGGCCACCATCGCCGAATTGGTCGAGGCTTTCTCCCGCCTGCTGCCGCAGCTCTCTTCGGCGACACCTCCGGGTCCGGCGGACGTGCGGGATCTGCTCGAATCAAGGGCGGTGGTGCTGGTCGCCCGCGAACCGCAAACGACGGGCCGCATCGTCGCCACGCTGACGTTGGCGTTCTACCGGATTCCAACCGGTCTCAAGGCCTGGATCGAAGATGTCGTCGTCGACGAGAGCCTGCGCGGCCGCGGCCTCGGCGAATTGCTCACCCGTCGCGCTCTGGAGATCGCGCGCGAGCGCGGTGCCGCGCATGTCGATCTCAGTTCGCGCGCTACGCGCGAGGCCGCCAACCGGCTTTACCAGCGGATCGGCTTCGAGCCGCGAACGACCAACCTCTACCGCTTCGATCTGCGAAAATAAGCCGCGACACCAATCCATGAAGGACCTTCCAATACACCCCGACGGCAGCGCCAAGGCGCCGCACCACCAGTCCAGCGACGCCGCATCGCCGCTCTCGCGCACGCGTTTGATCATGCAATGGCTGCTTGCGATCTCAGCACTCATCCTGGTGGCCGAATCTATGCTGCTGCGACACCTCGCCCTCGAAGCAATCGTTCGCTTCGCGGTCGGCCTCACGCTGGTGTTGGGGATCGTCGCCAGTGGCGCCGACTGGAAGACCATTTCTGCGATCGTGCTACTCGCGGTCGTCAACGAAATTGCACTCTTCGTCGGCGTACCCGGAGCGCCGGTTCTCTGGATTGGTCTGAATTTTGTCAGCTCGATTCTCTTCGGCCTGGTGATCCTCGGAGCGCTGACATGGAACGCCTGGACGAGCGAAACCGTCGAGGCCGAAACGCTGGTTGCGGCCGCTGCGGCATACCTCGTCCTCGGTTTTTGGTGGGGACACGTCTTCGGGTTTGTCGACTGGCTGCATCCTGGAACTTTCGCCGGTGCCTGCAAGACTGCGACACCCTGCTGGGAGAACGGCGATGAAGTGCAGCGGCTCACCTATTTCGCCTTCGTCTCGATGACGACGCTCGGCTATGGTGATATCGTCCCGCTCGACCGGATCTCGTCTTCGGTGGCCGTACTCTCGGCCGTGAGCGGGCAGCTTTACCTGGCCTTCCTGGTGGCGCGGCTGGTTTCGCTCTACCGGCCGCGGCGGCAGAAGTGAGGGAGCGGTCGATGCGCTCGGGCTTGACCCGAGCCGGCAGCCTCGCGCCACGCGCCATCATCGCCCGGCACGGCGCAGAGCGCAGCGTCCGAGCGCTTCTGCTGACGTTGGTATTGACGGCAACACTTGCCCAGGGGAAGGAGGCAGCAGCAGCCCCGGCAGCAGAGCCGCACTCCACATCGGTCGCAACCGGCAGTCCAGCAAAAGTATCGTCCCACACGTCGGTCGCAACAGCCGTTCGCCCAGGAGGGCGTTCCCCC
>VFKT01000359.1 GCA_009885395.1 Deltaproteobacteria bacterium
CGGTCGGAGTTCGAAGTGCTGCCCCGGTCGCACGCCTCTCCCGGTCGGAGTTGCGAACACGACAACGGCATCGGAGAGCTCCCGGAAAGGGGAAATGATCGTGAAAAATCAGGCCAAGTACCCCAAGGCCGACCCGACGCCGAAGTCGGCTACCCGAGAAGCCTGAGGAACGACGATTTCGACCCCTCCGATACCTCGACATCGGTCTCAGCGAACGTCTGCGGCGCGCCGCACCCACCTGAGCGACTTGCCCCCGGAGGGCGAGATCGAGTAACCGAACGCCGTCTCGACCGGCCCAACTCCGTTGGCCGGTTTTGAGCTGTGCACTGAGGAGACAGTTTGACCCCTCTCATCCTGCATATCCCCCACGCGAGCACCGTCATTCCGCCCGATTGCCGCGCAGACTTCATCATTGATGACTCCACGCTCGCGGCTCATCTCGCCGCTTCGACTGATCACTTCACTGATGAGTTGTTTGATTCGGACGCGACTGATGTGACCAACGTGCGATTCCCCATCAGTCGGCTCGCACTCGATCCTGAGCGGTTCGAGAGCGACGAACTCGAACCGATGGCCGCGGTTGGGCTCGGAGTTCTGTACGAGCGCGGACACAATGGTCAACGGATTCGTGCGCCGCTAAACGCTGCGCGACGCGAGTACTACCTCAGCCGGTGGTTTCGACCGCATCATGCGCAACTTGAAGCCGCTGTGGACGCGGCGCTTGTTCGTTCTGGCTACCCGATGATCATCGACGCGCATTCGTTCCCTGATGCGCCGTTCGAACTTGACATCGATAAGACAGTGCCTCGACCTGATGCGTGCATCGGAACCGCTGGCATCCACACACCAGCGTGGCTCATTGACGCTGCTCAAACCTGGTGCTCCTCGCAAGGTTGGACGCTCGGTATCGATGCACCCTACGCCGGAACGATCGTGCCCATAAAGCATTACCAGCGCGATGCGCGCGTGCGCTCGATCATGATTGAGATCAATCGTAAGCGATACATGACGGTGAGCGGAGTGGCTGCGGTGCGCACAGTGGAGTTTCATGCAACGCGAGCGTTCGTTGCAGGGTTCGTGATGGCGTTGCGAAACGCTACCAACGGGCACTCCGCAAATCAGGAAACTCAAGTGGCGGATTCCTAATGCGCGCCGAGGGTGACGCGCCAGACTGCGAATTGTGATCTGATGCGCCTCTACATTGAGGCACATCCGCCAGCGCGGACCTGCATTTGTCATCGGCGATTGCGTTAAAGGAGACCCTGAATGGGGCAGAAACTGCCAGCGGATACTCGAGCCCCGGATGCAAAGATCGACGATGCCCGGCGGGCGGAGCAAATCAAGCTCCTCTTCAAGTACCTGCTTGCGAATGGCGGCGCAGCGAAAAGCAAGAAAATCAAAGAAGCGTTCCCCCCACGCTTGTCCAACTCAACGACGACCAGAGAGGCAACAATATGAACCCGATCAGCAGCCAGGAACTCGCCCAAGAGATCACCGGCAGAACCATACCGAAGGCCTTCGTCGCGACGGCCCGCAGCTGCGCCGAACGCCCCGCCCTCCGCTGGCAGACGGACGAGGGTCGGGGCGAGCAATGGACCTTCGCCGAGTATGCCGAGCGCGTGGCGCGAGTCGCCGCCGGCTACCGCGCGCGCGGCATCGGCCCAGGCGATCGCATCGTGTTGATGCTGCGCAACAGCGCCGAGTTTCATATGCTCGACATGGCAGCCTATTTCGTCGGGGCGGTGCCCATCTCGATCTACAACTCCTCATCGCCGGAACAAATCGAATTTCTGGTCGGCCATTGCGAAGCCCGGCTGGCACTGGTCGAAGACGAGGGCTTTCTCGCCCGCTTCCGCGGCGTGCGACACCGACTGCCGCTCTTGAAGGAAATCGGCATCTTGCGCCCGGGCACTGTCGCCGCGACGGAAGCCTTCCCGGTCGCCGAACTGCTGGAAGCCGCACCGCTCGATCTCGAGCAGGCGGCTTTGCTCGCCCGACCTGAAGATCTTGCGACCTTGATCTACACCTCGGGGACCACCGGCAACCCCAAGGGCGTCATGCTCAGCCATTTCAACGTGGCCTTTACTGTCGAATCCTTGCGGCGCGCGATCGGCTTCGAGCACCACGCGGGCAAGCGCCTTTTGAGCTATCTGCCGATGGCGCATATCGCCGAGCGCGTAGTCAGCCATTACCAGCAGGCGTTCCTTGGCTACGAGGTCACAAGCTGTCCCGAGCCCTCGCGCGTCGCAGACTACATTCGCATCGTGCGACCGAACCTGTTTTTTGGTGTTCCTCGCGTCTGGGAAAAACTTTACTCGGGCATCAACGCCGCCCTCAGCGCCGATCCCGAGAAGAAGACCAGCTTCGACAACGCCGTGCAGGCTGCGCGTCCGCTGGCGCATGCGATCACGTGGGGAAAAGCGGGCGACGAAGAGACAAAGACCTGGGAGTTTCTTGATCGGGTGGCTTTTACCTCGTTGCGTCAGTTGATCGGACTCGACCAATGCGAAATCGCCCTGACCGGTGCGGCTCCCATTCCGGCAGAGATGCTCGAATGGTTCCGCGCCATAGGCGTGCCGCTCGCCGAGGTCTACGGCATGTCGGAATCGAGCGGTCCGATGACCTTCTCGGCCTGGAAGGTGAAGCCCGGCAGCGTGGGTCAGCCGATTCCTGGGTGCGACGTCCGCCTCGCCGATGACGGCGAAGTCATCTGCCGAGGGGGCAATGTCTTCCAGGGTTATTTGAACGATCCCGAGAAAACCTCCGAAGCCCTCGATGCCGAGGGGTGGCTCCGCTCCGGCGATATCGGCGTGATCGACGAGGACGGCTATTTCCGGATCGTCGATCGCAAAAAAGAGTTGATCATCACCGCTGGCGGCAAAAACATCAGCCCGGCCAACCTCGAGGCCGCGCTCAAGATGTTGCCGCTGGTCGGCCAGGCCTGCGCGATTGGCGACCGCCGCCCCTTCGTCACGGCGCTGCTCACGCTCGATCCGGACGCGGCTCGAGCCTGGGCGACCTCGCAGGGCCGGGCGCAAGCGTCGCTATCTGAATTGGCGGAAGATAGCGAGGTGATCGCCCTGGTCGAGGCGGCCCTCGCGGCAGCGATGGCCAGCTTCAATCATGCCGAGCGCGTCAAACGAATTTGCATCCTGCCAGCCGAGTGGCTGCCCGATTCGGATTGCCTGACACCAACCTCGAAGCTGAAGCGCCGAGGCATCGTTGCCCGCTATGCTGAGCAGATTGAAGCCCTCTACCGCTGAACCACGACAGGCCGCGGACGTGACGAACCGAGCCGCCTGCGCGGAAGCCTGCCCGCCTGCCCGAAAACGGAGCAGCCTGCGCGACAAGCCGAGCCGCCTGCGCGAGAGCTGGCCCGACGGCGCGGAGCCTGCCCGACCGGCCCAGGCTTCCGCGAGTCGACCCGTGCAGGCCTCCCTTCAGGAGGAGGCCGTCGACGGCGCAGTTGCGACGGCCTGCGCCTGCATGAACTGCATCAAGAGCTCGACCAGTTCGGTCGGCGGCGGCGGCTCGGCCTCCTCGATTGAATCCTTGCCGTGCTCATATTTGAGCAGGTCCATCTTTTCATAGGCGGCCCGTACACGCGGCGTGAGCAGGCCAAGTCGCTTCAGATTGGGCACGATCTTGGCGAACATGAGTTGACGAAAGCCGCGCATGAAAGGAGTATTGCGCGACCACTCCGTCCACACCTCGGGCTCGAAACCCAGCTGCTCGAAGACCGGAGTCAGCAGCAGCCGCTCTCGCAAGAGCTCGGTTGCCTCGATCACAAAATCTTCGCGCTCGCGAAGATCGGTCGACGACATTTCTTCGCGGTAGAGCCGCTCGAGCGCGAGCACCCCGAAGGCGACGTGTCGCGATTCATCGCCCATCACCCGCGTGATGATGTCCTGGATGAGAGGCTCATCGGCCATCTGCATCCGGGTGACACTGAAGGCGGCAAGCGCCAGCCCCTCCACCATGATCTGCATGCCAAGGAAGGTGATGTCCCAGCGCGGGTCGCCCATGATCCGCCCGAGCAAGGTGGCTAGGCTCGGCACGCAAGGGTACGAGAAGCCGAGCTTCTCGGTGAGATAACGGTGGTAGACCTCAACGTGGCGCGCTTCGTCGGCGACCTGGTTGGCGGCGTAGAACTTGGCTTCCTCCCACGGCACGCTCTGGACGATGCGGGCTGTCGCCACCAACGCGCCCTGCTCGCCGTGCAGGAATTGCGAGAGCAGGAAAGCGTTGATGTTGAGCTGAAACTGCATCATTTCCTTGTCGTTCAGGGGCGTCGGCGGTTTCATGACGCCATTGAGGACTTGGCCGTGCCCGTTGCGGATGCGCTGGGCCATCAAGGCCTCGATATCGACCGGGATCGACCAGTCGATGTCGGAAGCGTTCCAACTCAGCGCTTTTCCCTTTTCGTAGAGGTTCATGATGTTCTTGCGCTCAAGTGCGTAGCGCCAATCAAAGACGGTCTGGATCGTCGAGCTGACTTCCCAGGAAGGGCCCTCCAGGGGTACCGGGATCGGGTTGTTTTGTGTGTAGTCCATTTTTTTGAATTTCCTTCGTTTCGAGGCTGCGCCCCACCCTCAGTAGAGCTTGAAGCCGCCTCAGTCCATCGCGGCCCGAAGCGCCTCGCCTGCAGGGCCTGCTCTGCGCTGTCGATGCGGAGGAAGCCCGAACGCGGGTACTCGAAGTCGAGCATCACCCAGGTGGCGAATGCAACCAACCGGGCGATGACGAGTTGGTGCCAGAGGCTGCGGCGGGGCGAATCCGCCGTCGCAACCGCCGCAAGCAGCAGGCAGCCGAGGCTGCCCCCAAAGGAGAATGAGGAAGACCAGCGCTGCGGGATGGTGGGGTGCCGCCCTGGTCCGGGTCTTGACACGGCGTTGGTCTCCCCGACAATTAGCTCGCGCCGACCGTCGTAGGCCCGGCCGCGTGCCGTGCCTCGGCGAGCCGCCCGCGTTGCCTCAACCCTGCGTGATGTACGCCTCGAGTTGCCCGATCTGAAACTCCTTCTCGGAAAGAATCGCCTTGACGACATCGCCGATCGAGAGCACGCCGCGCAACCGGCCATCGACCAGCACTGGCAGATGTCGACAACGCCGCTCGGTCATGAGGGCCATGCATTCGTCAATACTATGCGTCGGCTTCACGCAGACGACATCGCGGGTCATGATTTCCGAGACCTTGACTTCGCGTGAGGAAAGGCCCTTCAGGATCACGCGCCGGGCATAATCCCGCTCGGAGAAGATTCCGGCCAGGGTTTCGCCCCGGAGCACGAGTACGGCACCGATCCCCTTCTCTGCAAGGAGGACCAGCGCATCATAGACCGCCGTCTCGGGTACGACAGACCAGATTTCATCACCCTTGTCCCGCAGTAGATCTGCAACCATTTTCATCGATGGCCTCCGGATTGCCCGAATACGGCTGGTGCTCGGACTTGGACCCGAGTGTGCCACTCTGGGCGAGTTGGCTCAATTCAGATAGGGAAGCTCATATGACCTTTGCCGCGGTTCTGGCCGGATTTCTTTTCGCCACCGGGGGGTTGTTCTGCACGCTGCTGACCGCGGTTGGCCTTCCCGGGACCTGGCTGCTGATCGGATTCGCCGGGTTCATCGAAGTGCTCGGGCGTTTCTGGCCGGCTTTCGCCTGCCTCTCGCCCGGGCTGGGGATGCTCGTTTTTGGCGGCGTTCTCGCGCTCGGCGGCGAGATTCTGGAAACCTTGGCCGGCGCTGCCGGCTCACGCGCCGGCGGTGGCAGCCGCCGCGGCATGGTCGGGGCCATCCTCGGCGGGTTGATCGGGGGCCTGCTCCTGACCGGATTGATCCCGATCCCGCTCCTCGGCACGTTGATCGGCGCGATCATCGGGACCTTTGCTGGCGCGGGTATCGCAGAGCTTAGCGGGCCTGAGTCGGCCGGCCTCGGGCACGGCTTGCGGGCGGCGCTTTGGGCGACACTCGGCCGACTTGCCGGAACCTTTGGCAAAACCATGGTTGCGGTCGCGCTCTGGCTCGCCTTCACCTTCGCCGCCAGCACCGCGTGCGGTTGAGCCTCGTCGACGTTCCCCCTGGCAAACCCCGCGCTTGAAGCGCAGCCGAGCAGGATCTCCCGAAAGATATTGTGCTTGGGCAATAAGACGGAGGGCGGTAGAAGACGTTGCGATGATCAGAGCGATGTCGAGCCTTTTGCGGGCCAGCTTAGTGGCATTCCGACGCCATGCCGGGCAAGCACGGGCCGGTGGTGATGCCGCCGGCGCTGCGGGACGAGCAGACCGGGGAGTTCGAGCGGCACGCCCTCTGGCTCCGTGCGGCCGCTGCTCATCATCGCCCACAAGAATCCGCGCGCCCTCCTGGATGCGGCCCCTCCATCTGCTCTCATCCTCCTGTCACCGCACTGCGGCTTGTAGCCACCGCCCGGCCATACGCTACGCAGAACCTCAGCACCCGGTTCGGGCTCGAAGGTCCAATAGAGAATCAAGCGGCCAGAAGTTCAGGACTTCCCGCCAATGCCGCACACGTTAAAGAAGGACCTGCACACCCTCGATGTCGTACCTGATGCGGCGAGTCAGCGGCTCGCCACCGCCAGGCGCAAGCGTCCACGCCGACCGGACGCTTCCCCTCCTCCGGCTGGTCTGGCAGCTCCTGGAGCGCTGATCATAGGCGCCACAAACCCCCGATTTTACGTAATGGCACCTGTCGGACAGGCGGCGGCAAGCTGCCGCGCCCGTATACGGTTGCCCCAAGCAAAGCAGCCGGAGACGTACCGGGTGCGGCTGGTGCCCAAAGCGCCGCGGTAGGGCGGCTTTGATCGGTTGGTCGAGTCAACCACCTATACAGCCGATGTGGCGGGATTAC
>VFKT01000217.1 GCA_009885395.1 Deltaproteobacteria bacterium
CAACCCCTTGCCAACGGTAAAGCACCTGATCGAAGCCCTGCAGCTGGCGGACTTAATCGTCCGCCGACGGTTTAGAGTGGTCGGCGCTTACTGCTTGGGTCCATCCAGGACCGATGACCTCGGATTCCCTGACTGGGCGCAGAGCCCCGCCGCCCGCCCCGCCTCGTGCGGGCGCGGCGCGGCGGCGGCCCCCCTGCTGCTCGCATAGGAGCTTGGAAGTCCTCGGACTCCGCATCCTGACCCAAGGCCGTCCGGCCTGGCGCATCGCCCCACCCACCACCCCTCACCCCAGCCCATGTTCTAACCCCACCCCACCACCCACCCTTTGGAAAAACGCGCCAGAGAGGTCTCGATTATTCGGGGGGAACAAAGGGCTTTCCCCAAGCTCCCGCACCCTCCCTAATCCTCCGCCTCACGCTGCCGCACCCATCACCACCCTTGACAATCCTTCATAGGCGCTGCAGCGCATGGTTAGCACCGGAAAAAGTGAAACATTCGACGGCATGGGAGTAACATGGGGTTGCGCGCGGGAGCGGTCGTGTAAAGTGAGGGCGCGTATGGCGGGAAAGTAGGCCGGAATGCCAATGGTGGCGCGACTTGATCGCGACCCCGTGGGTTAGCATGGCCGCAGCCCCCGCGAGACGGCCATTGGTGGCGACACGGCTCCGCGAGGAGTGGTGAAGACCCCGTTCAGGAGACTGACTCATTATGTTCGGCGGCTGCTCCGTCATACGCACCCACCACAAACCAAAACCGATGAGCAAACGCAAACGCGAAAACAACAAAACCAACAGAGCCGCCGCCGCGCAAACCCCGCTGAGCTGCTTTATCAACCCCGACGCCGCAGGGATCGACGTCGGAGCACAAGAGTTCGTCGCCGCCGTCCCCCGCGGGCGCGACGGAGAAGGGCGCGACGTGCGCACCTTCAGCAGCTTCACCGAGGGCATCCATGCCTTGCGGGACTGGCTGCTGGAGTGCAAAATCAAAACCGTGGCGATGGAAAGCACGGGCAACTACTGGTTGTGCGCCTGCGCGGCGCTGGAGGACGCGGGGATCGAAGTGTGCCTCGTCAACGCCCGGCATGTGAAAGGTGTGCCCGGCAAAAAGACCGACGTGTGCGACGCGGCCTGGCTCCAGCAACTCCACGCCGCCGGGTTGCTGCGCGCCAGCTTCCGCCCGCGCCAAGACATCCTGCCGCTGCGCTACCTGATGCGGCACCGGGCCGACCTCATCACGCAGGCCGCGCAGCAGGTCCAGCTCATGCAAAAAGTGATGACCGAGATGAACCTGCACATCCACCACGTCTTCAGCGACGTGGACGGAGTCAGCGCCCAAGCCATCATCACCGCCATCCTCAGCGGCCAGCGCGACCCCGCCGCACTGGCCAAACTGCGCGACCACCGCAGCCGCACGCCGCTGGCAAAAATCAAAGCCGCCCTCGTGGGCGACTACCGCGAAGAATACCTCTTCGTCCTCCGGCAATGCCAGGCGCGCTGGCAGGAAATCAGCGCCTCCATCACCCAGGCCGACGAGGAAATCGCCCGGCGCACCGCCGCCATCGGCAGCGAAAACGCCGCCCCCCTGCCCGAAGCCCCCGCCGGACAGCGGCGCGTCCAAAAGAACATGACCACGGCGATGCCCGTCTATGCCGAAGCGCACCGGATCCTCGGAGTGGATCTGAGCGCGATCCCCGGAGTGAGCGGCGGAGTCTTATGCACCCTCATCAGCGAACTGGGCACCGCCGGGCACATCCGGGAAAAGTTCCGCAGCGCCAACGCCTTCGCAAGCTGGCTGGGACTGTGCCCCGACAACCGGATCAGCGGCGGGCGAATCCTCAAAGCCAAAACGCGCAAAGTGGCCAACCGGGTGGCCAACATCCTGCGCATGGCGGCGCAAGCCGTGAGCCGGGCCGACGGGAAGATGGGCGACTACGTGCGGCGCTTCAAAGGGCGACTGGGCAAAGCCGAAGGCATCGTCGCCGGAGCGCACAAGCTGGCGCGAATCATCTGGGCGGCGATCGTCACCGGCCAGCCCTATGATGAAACCAAAGCCTTCAACCTCACTCCCGCCACTGCCGTCCGTCGCCTAAAAAACCTACAAAACCAAGCCCAAGCCTTAAATATGAAGCTCGTTCCCGCATAGCCACTTACAATTCCTGTTATTCAGGAGGCGATTTCATTTGGTCGCTTGCGGTGATGCCTAAAAAACGCCGAGACGCTCGGCGGAAAGGTCAGTAAAGAAGCGGCGGCACCGAAGAGAATTGTCGTGGCAATGATCAGCGGATGCTGGGTGCGAAAAAGGAAAACAGCCATCATCATGAACGCGATCGAGATGAGTCCCACGGTCAGCCAACGCGCCCAAGTGCGGCCGCTAAAAACGGCGTAGCATAGGGCGACGGTAAAAAGGAAGCGCACGATTGAGCTGCCCGAATAGAGGAGTCCCTTCCGGGCTACAGTGAGTCCGACGATGAGAACATCGCTGCAAAGAAGCGTGCCGAGAACAATCATGACGATGACCTTGCCGCGTTGCGCTTCGGGACTCATGTGCGTGGATTTTAATGGAGGTGTGCAAAAGCGCCTAACTAGTAGCGGCCTTCATTTTCGGAGCGCTGTGCTTTAGTACATCACTCTTGCCGTGTTTTTACCGGGCGGGGTTTCATGGGGGTGAGTTCAGCAGGAGTTCTTTGCGGCGCAAGGGGAATGTGTTGGACCGACTCCGAGGGGGGAAGTGATGCAGTTTGGGGGTTGGGTTGGACGGGAGCGCGGGCTTGCAGTCGGTTGGAGCCGGTATGCTGCCGGCGGTTTGCATGCGGGTTGGGCGGGCTAAGATCGGTGATGCAGCCACGCGCGATCCGCGTCCGGCACGATGCCGGCCGCTTCGGCCAGGATGGCCGCGCTCCCCTTTCCCTCCACGGCCTCGTTCCGGTTCAGGTTGGTAGGCCTCGCTCCGAAGTTCCGCTTCGGAAGGCCTGGTGGGTGAAGGTGAGCTTCGCGTGGCAGGTGCGGGGCTCGGGCTGCGCTGGGGATGACACCGACCCGGTGCGGGGCCAGTGCGGTGCGGGGTGCTCCGAAGGGCAACTACGCAACGCGGAAAGAGCCTCGCGCGAAGGACGCGAAGGACGCCAAGGATATTAACCCGCGCTGCAATTAGACAACATTGGCGGCATAGCGAATCTGCTTGGCCTTGAAATAGGAAGAGATGCGCTCAGGCAGAGCAGCCAAACGCTCGACAGTGGACTGGACGGTTGCCCTCCACTGGCCCTTGGTTCTGCGTTCGGGACGCTTGGCCAGTTCCGCTTTCAGATCGCAATTGAAGTATTCATCCGGGTTTAAGTCGGGGCTGTAGCTTGGCAGGTAGTGGAGTTGAATCTTCGCTTGGTAGCGACGCACCCAGCGTTGGATGACTTTGGCGTGATGCACTCGTAGATTATCCACGATGACGTGGAGTTTGCGCCCCTTCGCGTCGTGGACGAGACCTTTGAGAAACCGGTGAAAGACCTGGTAATCAAAACTTCCCTCGTAACACATGAACCGCAGTTTCCCCCGGTTGGTCAGCGAACTAATCATGTTCGTTTTTTCGTAAGACGGGTTGTGCAAGCGAATGGGGGTCTTACCCTTCGGCGCGTAGCCGCGCCCGCGGTGATCGTGGCTGTGAAGCCCCGTTTCATCGGCCCACTGAATCTCTGCGCCTTCCTCGCGGGCTTGTTTTTCGATGGCGGGATATTCGCTTTGCAGCCACGTGGAAACCTTCTTGTCGCAACGCTTCTACGCACGCTTGGCGGGACGCTGCGGGGTGAAGCCCCAGCTGCGCAGCAAGCGTCCGACTTGCCTCACCTCCAGACGTTTCCCAGTCATCTCCGCGATGAGGTCACCCACCGCTTCGCGCGTCCACAGCGCGAAGGGAAGTTTGAGTTGCTCGGGAGTCTTGTCGGTAATGAGATGGCGGATCTGCCGCTGTTGGGCCGCAGCGATCTGGGTGCTCCCAGACTTACGTCCCCGTTTTGCACTTGCCAGCGCCTTGAGACCGCCTTCCCGGTGTTCGCCAAGCCATCCACAAACCGTGCAGCGATGCACTTCGAGTAGGTCTGCGATTTTCTGCTGGGTGTGCCCCGCTTTGCTCAGTCTTATGGCTTGCCGACGGATTTCCTCTTGTGCGGCGGGTTTGAGTCTTCGGGCATCTCGGCGTTTCATCTCTCGGATAACTCCCCACTCTCCGAAATGTTGTCTATTTATTGCGCGGGTTAATAAGTCCTGCAGAAGCCCTGGCGACCTTGGCGACCCTGGTGCGGGGCCAATGGGACGCGGGCGCGGTTCGCGCAGCCCGCCAGCCTCCCCTGCCCCCTCCGCCTCCTCGGCGGAGCGGCACCATCCACCTTTGAACTCCTTCCGAAGTTTTACTTCGCAACGGCCTTGCGGGCGAAGCTGAGCGTCGCGTGGCGGGCGCGGGCAACGAGCTCCTGGGTGGGTGAGAGCACCGACCCTGCGCAGTGCAACTGCGCCTCGGAGTGCGTTCCGAAGTGCAACTTCGGAACGAGGAGGAAACGGGCGTCGGGCTTCATGGGATCAGCTCAAGGAGCGGCGACATTCCTGTCGCCGACCACCGACTGCGCCGGAGGCGCACACGCATTTGGCGAGGTGGCGGGAGCGATGCAATCACCCGGGAGATTTGGCGCTGCGCGCGTTGTTTTCGTCGGCGACAGGAATGTCGCCGCTCCTTGGGGCGCACCGCGCGATTCGGCAGGTGTTTTTGATCACATCAGGTTTCATCACAACTCAATCGAGATGCAGGAATTCATTGCTGCCAAAGAGCGTGCGAACATAGGCCGCGAGGGCAGTGGGTTCGACATCCTTTTGGCCGGCGGCGGTGAGTTCCGCGCGGTAGGCGGCGAGAAAGGCGACGGCTTCGGAATGCTCGACCTCGGTGGGCGCGCGGCCGGTGGTCAGGAGCCATGCGAGTTCGATGCGCTGCGTTTCGTCGGTCCGGGCGGCGAGCAGGCGTTCCGCGCACTTGCGCGCCTTTTCATGGACGAATGGCGCATTGAGAAAATAGAGCGCCTGCGTGGGGACCGTGGTGGTGCGGCGGTCGGCGGTGCTGGCGTTGGGATCGGGGCCGTCGAACAGCGCGAGGAACGGGTGGCGTTTGATGCGTTGCGTCATCAAATACACGCTACGCTGGTTATGGTCGTAAACGGCGCTGAACGGACCGTGCTGCGAGTAGCTGGAAGTCACCGGCGAAGGGAAGCGATGCCCGCGTCCTGTGGTTGGGTCTAGCTCTCCGCTGATGGCGAGAATCGCATCCCGAAGTTCCTCGGCACTCAGACGGCGACGCTCGAAGAACGCGTATTCAGTATTCCGTATGTCAGTTTTTGGAGAACCACGGCTGAGCTCTGCCATCGCAACGGGCGACTGATCAGAGGTTGCTGAACCCGGCCCCGCCTGCTGATAAGTCGCACTCAGCATGATCAGCCGGTGCATCGCCTTGATGGACCAGCCGCTCTGCATGAAGCGCGTCGCCAGATGATCGAGCAATTCCGGATGTGTGGGCGGCTGGCCGCGCACGCCGAAATCGTTGGGCGTGGCGACGGGGCCGCGGCCGAAATGATATTGCCAGAGGCGGTTCACCATCACCCGGGCGGTGAGCGGGTTGTCCTTGCTCACGAGCCAGCGGGCGAGTCCCAGCCGGTTCGGCGGCTGATCCTCGG
>VFKT01000367.1 GCA_009885395.1 Deltaproteobacteria bacterium
CGGGCTCAATCTGGAGTAGATCGTAGGCGCCACAAACCCCAATTTGTCATAGTGCTATCTATCAGACGTTGGCGGCGGCAAGCTCCCGCGCCCGTATACAGTCGATTCCACCGATGGATCGGAGAGGCATGAAACTCCCCACACCCAAGGTCGTACCAGGACGCGCACTCGGCTGGACCCCGGAGGACCTCGCATCCTTGCCCTACGCCCGGTTCTGGAACCCGGTGATGGCAGAAATCCCGGCCCATGCCCTCCGAGCATTGTCGGACAGCCCGGTAGCCGAGGCACTCATGCCGCGAATGCCAGAGGCAGTAAACGACATCGTCGGTTCACCCATCCAGAACGGCTACACGGTCACGACCGAAGGCGCGATCCACGTCAACCTCACCACCGAGATGCCGGACGTCACCCCGGCGATGATCGACTGGTGGTTCGGGTGGCACGGGGATAGCGCCCCCCGCTACAAACTTTGGCACCCTCTGGCCCATGTTCATGCCCAGTGGAAGCAACCGCCGCGAGCCGGATCTATCGGCCGTGCTCGCTATGTCGGGAGCACCTCACAGGTCGACGAGTTCCTTGGCAGCGCGATGATCCGGGCCGCAATCCAGTTCCGCCGGCCCGAGGAACTCGGGCTCGTCGATCCCATTGCTGCAGCCGGTGTCGAGGCGACCGCCGTATGCGCTCGAGTCGGCCTCGCCGACGCACCCATCGATATAGGCTACCTCATCCACCACATGGAAGCCGTCCCCGCTGGATCCGTGATGCGCTCCCGGTTCTGGATCGGCCCCCCCTACATTGCAGCTCGCAAGGTCGCCTTCCGCCCGGTCATGCTGATAGCACGGCGACTGGTCAGCCTGACCGAACTCGACGCGCGAGCTCTGCTCGTGCACTGCGCACAGGAGATGAACCACCTCGCGACATTCCTGCCGGCCCTCCACGAGCAGGAGTCCTGAACGTCATTCCCATAGGCAGAGCGCTTGGTACTTCATCCGAGTGGAGCCGCGGGAAGTTATCGCGACAGCTCCGGAAGGCTCGCCAATCCTTCGCTGATTGTCGGGTATCGCAAGTTCACGAGCAGCTCGTCTCGCAGACGGCGATTCACACAACGCTTGTTGAATCTACTTTTCTCGGCAGAGTTATCCGCAAGTGGATAAAAGCTTGGGACCGGTGCGCCGACTCGTTCAGCCACCGCTGAATAAAAGTCGGCTCGATGCAACGGCCGATCGTCGCAGACCAGATAAGTTGCTCCGGAAAGTCGGCACGCTCCGGCAGCCAGCACGGCCTGAACTCCGTCCTCGACATGGATCAGGTTCAGCCACGCCTGGGGATTTCCGGACAACTGCTGGCCACTGCGAAGTTGCTCCGCCCGCGCGATCAAGCGAGCGGGCCCGTAGATACCGGCGAGCCGAAGGATGATTGTCGAAGAGGGGCGAGTTGACGCGGCGAACTCTCTGACGAGTGTTTCTGCATCAAGGCAAATACGGCCGTTCTCTTCGTTTGGTTCTGCCGGTGAAGATTCATCGACAAACTCACCGCTGTCTTGGCCGTAAACGCTCGTGCTGGAAATGTAGATCAGCTTGCCACATCGTCCGGCAAGTTCGTTTAGCACGTTATTCAAGCCATCGACATAAACCGCTCGCTTCGTCGCCGCAGCCGTCCGATCAAAACCCACCGCGTACAACACCGTGTCCGCTGTCGGCAACGCTTTCAGAGTTTCCGGCTGCAACACGTCTCCGATGATCGGCGAATAACCCCGTTGAGCAAAGGCTCGTGCGCGATCATCAGACCGAGTCAGCGCATGCACATCGTCACCGCGCGAACGCCAGGCGGTGGCAACTCGTTGACCCAAATAGCCGCAGCCGATCACCAGATTTCGCATGCGAGCACCACCCCTCGATCTACTTGACTCGGATCATTCACGAACACACCGGCAAACTTGACGAGAAAACCCTTTGGGGGTGCTAGAACGGCTTTGCGACGAACCTTGTCGACCCCGCAAAGGATTTTCAACGTGATGATTCCTACCCGACAGTCTGTTCTGTTTCCAGCGTTGTTGGACAGGCCCCTACATAATATTATTGACACAGCATCGACGACTTCCGACGGCGGCGCGATGCTGCTCAAAAGAGTGGACCGGAAGCTCGGTCGGACGGCGGCGATTGGCGGTTGCATCCGCGAGTCGCGTCAGCAGGTCAAGGTGAAGCACTCCTACGCGAAGCTGTGTGGCCAGCGAATCTTCGGCCTGGCGCTGGGCTACTCCGACGCCAACGACGCAGGCCGTATTGGCGGCGACCCGATGATGCGGATGATGATTGGGCGCGACCCTGTGCCGGGTGCCGATCTTGCTTCTCAGCGGACGGTATCGCGTTTTAAAAACGCGGTCAGCGACAAGGACCTCTACCGGATCGGCATGACGATGGCCGAGAAGGTCGTCGGCTACCACGGCCAAGCGTCTTGGCCGCCGGGTCGAGCAGATTACCATCATCTGCGCGTGCCGATTCCCAAACTGGTTGACAGGTTCCGCCGGCGCGCGTACTGGCCCTGCCACCTTGGAATTGTCGTGACTTACCGAGAGGTGCTCAATGAGAACAGATACCGCCGCGGCCCCCGTCGTGATACTCGTGAACGGGCCGAGTTCATGTGGAAAGTCGACCCTATGTCGAGGGTTGCAGGACCGTCTGACCGATCTCGCAGATGGTGATCCCGCCGCCACCTTCGGGTTTGTCGCATTCGACGACAAGTTCCGATTTATTTCCGACAAGCTCTACTCCACCGTGTTCGTGGCAGTCGGCGGCGGCGATCTCAGCCGCCTTGCTTCCCGCGAGCCGAATGACGGCCGCGCCGCGTGGGAATACGCCGACGACAGCAATGCGGAGGGCAAGCACGGCGGGAGTCCTCGAATACGACTCGTTCTGAGCGCGCACACCCGGCGAGTGCTGACTGGAGTTCACCGTGGTTGGGGTGAGCATCTCAAACTCGGCACGAATCTCATCATCGATCATTTCCTTCAGGACAGGGATTGGAGCGACGAAGTAATCGACGTCATTCGGGAATCCGGGGCCAGACTCTTCCTGGTGGGGGTCTTTTGCTCGCTGGAGGAGTTGGAGCGTCGCGAATCATCTCGAGGTGACGGAAATACGGAAGGCAGACCTCTCGGATTGGCCCGACGAAGCGATGAGATCTGCCACTCACATGGACTGAACTACGACGTGACCGTTTGGTCAGATAAGCAATCCACGGCGGAGTCCGTTGAGTCGATCCTCGCAGGACTGCGCGCGTGTGGTTATTCGCCGGGGGAGGCGCCCGCTGAGGTTCCCCTCGAAAAGTAGCCACGAGCTTTACGCTGCCTGGTTGGCCTCGGCAAACGCTACCTCGTAGTTCAGTGGGCTGACCTGCCCGATTTTTGAATAACTGCGGGTGTGGTTGTGGTCATGGGTAAACTGGGCGTGGCGGTAGTAAAACTCAGGTACACGCTCGCGGAGACGGTCGCCCCGATCGAGCGCATCCCGGAAGCCGAGCCCGAGCGCAGGAGGCGCTAGGGCATATGCTGAGCGGTCGAGGTGACTTCAACCGTCTCTACATATCTTCGGGAGGTGTTCTGGAGGTGTCGGGGTGGATCGTCGATCCGCGCGTGCCGGCCACGGCAATCCGCCTGTTCGTAGACGGCGTTCCCGCCTCCGATCAGGCTCCGGCGGTCCGGGAGGACGTCTACCGGTCATTCCCGTGGATCGGCCATGCCCGCGATTCATCCTTCTTCTTCCGGTGGGAGTGTCCGAGGACGCGTTGCGCGATTGCGGTCGCCACCTTCTCGGGCGAGCACCAGCTCGTCCGCATCGAGGCTCTCTTCGCGCCGGAGTTCGAGGGGCTGCCGGTCCCGGGTGACGCGCTCCTGACGCACATCCTTCCCGGGCCCGATCCCTTCCTCTACCAGGCTAGCGGCCTTTACTCGTCCGCCTCCTTCGAGCGCGCGCTGCCGGGCGGGCGACGCCTTGCCGACCTTCCCCGAGTCCTCGACTGGGGTTGCGGGAGCGGGCGGCTTTCTAGGCTCCTCCTCGCGGAGAGCCCGGGGCCGGAGGTTTTCGGGTGCGACATCGACGGCGACGCCGTTCGCTGGTGCCGGGAAAATCTCCCGGGGGGCCACTCCGAGCAGACGGAGCTCCTTCCGCCCTTACCTTAGGGCGACGGCTTTTTTCCCCCCGTGCTCGCGTACTCCGTCTTCACGCACCTTGAGCCGGAGGTTCAGTTTGCTTGGCTGGGCGAGTTGCGGTGCGTCCTCGCGCCGCGCGGTCTGCTTCTGGCGTCGATCCACGGGCCGCTGGCCGCGAGCGGCTCTTTTCCCGATCCTCCCCGGGGGCGCCTGTCTTCGCTCTTCGGGCGCGGCCGGGCCCCAAGCGTGCTGAAGGACGGCTTCTTCGACGCCGGAGAAGATGCCGCACTCGCGGGCATCGCGCCGGAGGGCTACTACCGGGGATCCTTCCAGACTCCCGAGTGGACGCGGAGGGAATGGTCCCGCTTCTTCCAGATCCTGGAGATCCGCGAGGGCGGCATGAACAGTCACCAGGATCTTGTCGTTCTCGAGCGCCGCTGACGGGCGCCGGCTCAGTCCTTCTTGTCGTCGAGGCCGAGTGGATCCCGCTCTTCGACGACCCGATCCTGGCCCAGAGCGCGCTCGACCGCCTCGCTCACAAAGCCCAACAGAAACCAGACCCACTTCCGGTAAGACGACGCTATGATAATGGAGACGACAACTGCCTCGGGACTGGGGTCATGATCCTGCAAGGTCACATTGCTACATCTATGCTTGGCGACTGCTTGTAGGTAAGAGGAACAAAGCCATTCAGCAATCGAGCATCACCGTACTTTTCGACTCTCTCTGTCCAGTTTGCGCAGGAGAGGTACGCCTCCTCAAGCGCTTTGGCCGCAATGTCGACAATCTTAAGATTATCGACATTGCGGCCAAAGACTTTGAGCCAAGCCGCTATGGTCTAAGCCTTGAAGAATGCGTCGGCTCACTGCGCGGCATTGATGCGAGCGGTAGAGCGCTTGATGGCATGGACACAATTCGCGCGATGTACTCTGCTGTTGGCCTCGGCTGGCTGATGACGTGGACCAGAATGCCCCTAATCCGTCAGATTTGCGACTGGGGCTACCGCATCTTTGCAAAGATCCGTCCAAGACTTTCCAGCTTCGATCCAAGCCAATGCGACACCGACCGCTGTCGCCCGAAAGCACTTTAAAATGAGTGGACATCCCGCTAGGAGTTGTCTCATCGTTGCGGCCACAAATGGCATTGGCGCTGCGTTAGCTCTCAGCCTCGTTGCGAGTGGCGCCAGGGTCGCACTCGCAGCCAGAACCACGGCATCGTTTGACATTCTTGGTGCGCAACTTGGAGCACCAACCTTTAGCTACGACGCCCTTAGCTTTAGCTCCGTAAAGCGGGCGATATGGGACAGGCACAATTCAACAGAATGATTTGTTCGTGGACGACCGCGGGCGCCGTCTCTCCCCGACTACGTCTAGATCAATCGGCTGCAGCCGCCTGAACAAGACCTAAACAATTCACAAGGAGATTGCGCCATTTCATAAATAAATCTGTCTCAAACGTCTTGACGAGTTTGACTCCGAGCAAATCCGCGACTACGCTCAAACCGCCAAGTACTTTCGACGAAGAAATTTCACTCGCATATCCAAAGGAAAACAAGAAAATGACCGAGACTGCCAATACGAAATCATGGCCCGACCTTGCTGCTGGTCTTTATGATCACCTCACCGGTAGAGGCGCCGAAATCTCCTATGAATTTAAGGACATGAGTGTCAAGATTCCAAGCACAACTGGAGCTAATGCGGAACACGCCGAGTGGCTTCTGAGCGGAACAATAACGATCCGCACGAAAGATAATTCTTCCCGCCCAAAGTGATTTTGGCCGGTCGTCTTGCTGGAACGCTTGATGGTCGGCCGTGGTCGTTGGAAGGCGAAGCTGAAGCAGTAACTCTCTCAGTCGCGGGTGTTTGGTCGCTCCTCAAAATGCGTCGAGTTGTTCGCTGCGCATTGCGCCATCTTCCCCATGACCTATCGCCGATGGTCTTCGATCTAGACACTCGAATACGCATCAAGTGCGGGGGATTGCCTGCGTTATCTCTTTCGACGCGATCGACATTTTTTAAATGGTTTGTCGTGGGACCGAGAGGGGATAGGAAATTTAAACGGCATGGCGGGCGGCACACCCGGAAAGGGTACCCCCGCTTGAGCCGGCGCGGCAAGTGAGTCGGCCGCGAAAAAATTCGGCGATTGGAGGGGAAAAGCGAGGTGGGCAGGCAGCTCCACCGGACGGCCCCATCTACGCGTCTACGTAGGCCTACAGGTCGTCGCCCCCGCCCGAGCGCGGCGGCTGCGAGGCAAAAAGATCCCGGCTTGGATCATCCACAGCCGGACCGTTTCCCCACCAACGCGCAGGCCGTGAACCTCAATGTCACGTGCTCCGTCATGCCACCCGTGTGGCCCGAACCCGGACATCATATGGGGCCTACACGCCAACGTCCGATAGGTCGCACTATGACAAATCGACGGTTTTTGGCGTCTATCATCAAGCGTGGTAGCGTGCCGGCTCGGCAGAACGCATCCAGGTGGCTGGTACCGAGCAGAGTTCGCGCGGTAGCACCACTCCCCGCGAACGAAGGTGAGTCCGCATGGCAGCCAGTGAGCGATCGATCCTGCACACCGTCCAGAACAGCATGTTCGAGTTCCCTGAATTGCCGGGGCGCTGGGACATCCTGAGTTTCCCAGGACTCCGCGCCCACGCCACGCCCGGCGTCGCCCATCCGTTCGGCAACTTGGTCGGCGTCTCCACGCTCACCGAAGCGAACGCGGACGCTGCCATCGCACAGGTGCAGGACTTCTTCGGCAAGCGTGGTCATGTGGTGGGTTGGTGGCTCAACGCATCGTCGACCCCGATCGATCTCGTCACCAGGCTCGAGGCCGCGGGATTCTCCAAGATGGTCGAGCAGGCCGGCTTGGTGCTCACCGACTTGCGGCGTGAGATTGCGTGCAACCCAGCGGTGACCGTGCGAAGGGCGACCGAGCGAGATCAAGCCGATGTCGTTCGCTTGTACATAGAGGCCTATCCGATGCCCGAGGGGCTGGCTGGCGTCTATTGCGAGGTGCTACGGCTCGGCGATTGCGGCAACCACTTTCTCGCGTACCTCGACGGCGTCGAGGGACCGGTGGCGGTCTCGAGCATGTTCTCGCCTCGAGGCAGCAGCGTCATGGTGATGCAAGGCGCGGCCACACTCGAAGCACACCGCGGCCGCGGCACCTACACCGCGCTGATGGTCGCCCGGCTCAACGAAGCGCGCGCCATGGGCAAGGACGCCGCGGTGCTGCAAGCCGACCGCAAGACTTCCGCGCCGATCTGTGTCAAGCTTGGTTTTCAAGAAGTATGCAGCATCGATATCTATGCGTGGAATCCGACATCTGGGGCAAAGCCTGACCTCGGCTGATGATGCACAATCATGCGCCGTGAGTCGATGCTGCTCCGTTCACGAACCGCTCACTCCGCACTGGGCAACCCAGACGAAATCCCCAGCGACGCTGCGCGTCGACGCCTATTTTGACTGCCGAGAAGATCCGTCGTTCAGGCCGCCACTCGGTGGTTGCCGTATACGGGCGCGGGAGCTCGCCGCCGCCAACTTCCGGTAGGTGGCACTGTCAAATC
>VFKT01000244.1 GCA_009885395.1 Deltaproteobacteria bacterium
AGGCACACCCGCCACCCGCTCCATCGCCTGGGCTCCCGTGGCGAGTGCCGCAAAGAACCAGGCTGCCAGTCCAACGCCTACGGTGTTGAGCCCGCCGAGAAGGGCGATGGCAATCGCCGTAAAACCATAGCCACTGCCAATGCGCTCGTAGAGTCGGCCGGTGAGGCCGGCGACTTCGATCGCACCCGCCAGACCCGCTAATGCGCCCGAACTCGCAAAAGCGCAAAGAAGATCTCGCCCCACGGGAAAGCCCGCCAAACGGGCGGCGGAAGCGTTCTGCCCAGCGCTGCGCCAACGCAGGCCAAGCGACGTCCGCGACAGCACGGCGCCTGTAACAACCAGAAAAACCAGGGCGATCAAAAGACCGACGTGCACCGCACTCCCGGGCCATAGGGGCCAGAGCCGGGCCTCTGCCGGCAGCGCGTCACTTTGAGGGTAGGCGCGTGCCGCTTCCTGAAGCGGGCCGTGGACCGCCCACGAAACGAGATAAAGCGCAATAAAATTGAGCAGAATCGTGGTGATGACCTCGTTGATGCCGCGCGCCAACCGGTATACGCCTGCGATCGCCGCCCAAAGCGCCCCCGCGACGGCGCCCGCCACTAGCACCACCAACGTCTGCCCTGAAAACGCCGGCAGCAGAACACCCGCCGCCGTAGCCGCCAGGGCGCCGACCAGAAATTGTCCTTCGGCACCGATGTTGAAGACACCACTGCGGAAGGCCAGGGCAACGGCCACGCCCGTCAGCAGGAGGGGAACGAAGGCCAGCAAGGTATCAGCGAGCGCGGCAGGACCGCCAATACTGCCTTTGACAAGAGCCTCGGCGGCCTTCGCCGGGTCCGTACCCGCTAGCAGCGCCGCAAAGGCGGCAAATCCGGTCGCAAGGGCGACCGCTGCCAGCGCCGCCGCCAGCGGCACCAGGAGTCGCTGGATCGTCCTGAGCCGGCTCATGCGACCGCTCCGAGTCCGGCCATCAAGCGCCCCACCATGAGCCGCCGGTCCTGGCCGTCGCTCACCTTCTGCAAGCGACCGCCAAGCATGACGAAAAGCAGATCGGCCAGCTCAAGAACTTCATCGAGATCGGAGGAGATCACCAGCACCGCCACGCCTTCGTCCGCCAGTTGGCGAATACGTTCATGGACCCGCCGCGAGGCCAGCAGATCAAGTCCGCGCGTCGGCTGGACAGCGAGCACCACCGACAAGCCACTCCGATCGAGTTCTCTCGCCACCACCAGACGCTGCTGGTTGCCACCCGAGAGAGCATTCGCCGACAGCTCCGGATCTGCCGGTCGCACCTCCCTGCCGCGCAGCAGCTGCCGCGCCCAGCGGGTGGAGGCGCCGAGGTTGATCCAGCCGCGTCGCGCAACCTCGCCCAGTCGCGATATTTCAATCATAAGATTTTCCCGCAACGGGAGCGGGCCGACCAGGCCATCGCGCAACCGGTCAGCGGGCACGAGCGCCAGCCCGGCGGCCCGCGCTGCGGCAGGATTTGCAATCGGTTGACCACAAATTTCCACCGTGCCGCCCCTCGTCCTTGCCGGCAAGACGCCGAGCAGCGCCGCAACCAGTTCAGCCTGCCCGTTGCCCTCGATGCCAGCGATGCCGCAGATCCGTCCGGCATGAAGATCCAGGTCGAGGTCGGCGACGCGGATCGCACCTGACCGGTCCTTGACACAGAGCCCGCGAGCCCGGAGGGCGATTCCGTCCGCACTGGGCCCGCCAACGCGCGGAGACAGTGCCGTCGCTGGGCTCACCCTGGCTCCCGCGTGAGGAGACGGTGCGGTCACCGGGCTCACCGTATCACCCGCCTGTGCCGCCTCTCCGATCATGGCGCCCGCAAGTCCGTGGGCGTCGAAAGTCGCGCGCAATCCCCTCTTCACCAGCCGACCATGACGCAACACGACGAGTTCGTCGGCCAGGCCCAATGCTTCAGTCAATTTATGCGTGACCAAAATAATACCAACACCATCGGCGGCAAGCCGTCGCAGCAGATCGAAGAGGGCTACAACTTCGTCCGGGGCAAGAACGGCGGTGGGTTCGTCGAGAACGAGCAGCCGCGGCAGCGGCAGAAGGGCCTTCAGGATCTCGACCCGCTGCTGTTCGCCAACCGCGATGTCCTCGATGCGGCGCGACGGATCGCCGAGATCGAAACCGACCTGGGCGGCAATCGCGCGGGCCTCTTTTGCCCGCTTGGCTGGTGTCTGAAAGGCCAGGCCGCCGCGCGCAAGGGCCAAATTTTCGGCGATCGTCATCGTCGGCACCAGCATGAAATGTTGGTGGACCATGGCGAGACCGGCACGACGGGCTTCGGCGGGCGAGCGCCAGCACACCACCTGTCCGAGGAAGCGGATCTCGCCGGCATCGGCAGCCAGATGGCCGCAGAGCAGCCGCGCCAGCGTTGATTTGCCGGCTCCGTTCTCGCCCAGCAGAGCGCAGATCCGGCCCGCGCCAAGATCGAAATCGACATCGTCGAGAGCCCGGGTTCCGCCAAAGCTGCGTTTAAGCCCCCGAGCTTCGATGAGAGTTGGAGCGGCGCTCAACCTTCTGCCCCGATGCGCCGCGACAGGCTGGCCCGAACCCATGCGCGCGCTTCCTCGACCGAAGCCAGTCGACCTTCGAGCTGTTCATCGAGTACCCGAGCCAGGATGCGTCCGATTTCAGGCCCCGGCGCATAGCCCATCTCGAGCAGATCCTTGCCGCGCAGCAGGGGATCGAGGCGACGCCCGACCTCGCCCAAAGCCTCGAGTTCAAGCCCGCAAAACTCCACGGTCGAAAGATCACCCGATCCGGCAAGGACGTCGATCCGCGCCAACTTGAGCAGCGCATCAATATCAGGTGCGGCCAGCAGGCGGCGCAGCGTCGAGCGTGCCATCGCCAGAGCATCGCGATGGCGAAGATGGTGGCGCACCAGCCAGGCCACCCGCTCAGCGGTTTCGGTACTGCGTCGCAGGCGCCGACAAATGGCAAAGCTTAAACTTTCACCTTGCACTTCATGGCCATGAAACCGGATGCGGCCGTCCGCGTCCTGCTCTGCCGTGCCCGGCTTGCCGACATCGTGCAGCAGAACCGCAAGCGCCAGCGCTTCGTCGTCGCGGCAGGTCTCGTCAAGCTGCGCGACACAAAGGAGCGTATGGATGAAAACATCGCCTTCCGGATGCCAAGGCAGAGATTGCGCAACCCCGCGCATGGCTTCGACCTCGGGCAGCACCCAGCGCAGAAGATCGGTGGCCGCGAGCAATTCGAGACCGCGCCGCGGCGGGCCCTCGAGCAGCATCCGCACGATTTCCTCGCCGATGCGCTCCCAGGCAACCTCGACGATGGTCGGCGCGGCGTCGCGGATGGCCGCGAAGGTCGCGGGCTCGATTTCGGCATTGAGTCGGGCCGCAAACCGGGCGGCACGCAAGAGTCGAAGATGGTCCTCGCGAAAGCGCAAAACAGGATCACCCACCGCGCGGATCACCCGGGCCTCCAGATCCCGACGTCCGTCTACGTAGTCGAGAATCTCGCCGCTGACGGGATCCATGAACATGGCATTGATGGTGAAATCACGACGCTCGGCGTCGCCGCGGGCATCGCTCGGAGCCACGCTCTCCGGGTGTCGTCCGTCCAGATAAAGCCCGTCGCTGCGGAAGGTCGCGACCTCGGTTTCGGCATCCCCGCCAAGTATGCGAACCACGCCGAAGCGCGCACCCACCGCGACGGTTCGCGGAAAGAGCTTCTGCACCTCCAATACCGGAGCCGATGTCGCCACGTCCCAATCCGCGGGCTCGACGCCGAGCAATTGGTCCCGAACGCAGCCCCCGGCCATCAACGCCTCGAAGCCCGCCGTGCGCAAACGCGCGACCACCCGGCAGGCCTCTTGGCCTGCCGGCGACGCCAGGGCGGTTCCGGGCGTGGCTCTTCCGATTTCGGCCATCGGGGAATGCTCGCACCCCTCCGTGGCAACCGCAATTTGTCATGGGCTCCGGTCCCGGGCCTGGCTCGCGTCGCGTCCGACTCCCGGCCGGACCGTTGACCAGGGCGGGCCGGGGAGGCATGGCTTGAGGATGGAACACTTGGCGGCCTTCGACCCGCTGGTGCGCGAATGGTTCGAGGCGCATTTCGCCGGACCGACGCCACCGCAACGCGAAGGCTGGGATGCCATCGCGGCCGGCGAGGATACCTTGATCTCGGCCCCGACCGGTTCCGGCAAAACGCTGGCCGCCTTCCTCTGGGCGATCGACGGCCTGGTCCGGGGAGCCCGGTGCGGCCTGCCCGAGTCGATTCAAGTTCTTTACGTTTCGCCGCTGCGCGCGCTCAGCAACGATATCGAGAAGAACCTGAGTCTGCCGCTAGCCCAGATTCGCGCCCGCGCCACCACCCTTGGCGTGCCACTCGCGCCAATCCGGGTCGCCGTTCGCACGGGCGATACGCCACCCTCAGCGCGGGCCAAAATGCTGCGTAAGCCCCCTCATATTTTAATCACGACGCCAGAATCACTTTACATCCTGCTGACCGCCGAAGGTGGCCGCCGTATGCTCGCGGCAACCCGCACCGTCATCGTCGACGAAATCCACGCCATCGCAGGCGACAAGCGCGGTGCCCACCTGGCCCTTTCGCTCGAACGCCTCGATGCCCTGGTCGGTGGCCCGGTGCAGCGGATCGGCCTCTCGGCGACGCAGCGGCCGATCATCGACGTCGCCCATCTCCTGGTTGGCGCGGGTCGCAGCCGACCCGATGGCACGCCTGCCTGCACGATCGTCGATACCGGCCATCGTCGCGCCATGGACCTTTCGGTCGAGGCCCCGACCGATCTCGAACTCGGCCCCATCACGACCCACGAGGTGCGCGCGGCGATCGACGATCGGATCGCCGAACTTTCGGGCCAGTATCGCACCACCCTGGTTTTCGTCCACACCCGTCGCATGGTCGAACGCGTCGCCCATGCGCTTGCCGAACGCCTCGGCCCGGACAAGGTCGTGGCCCACCACGGCAGCCTGTCGCGCAAGCTGCGGCTCGAAGCCGAGGACAGTCTGCGCGAAGGCCGCGCCCCGATCTGTGTCGCGACGGCCTCGCTCGAACTTGGCATCGACATCGGGCATATCGATCTGGTCTGCCATATCGGGGCGCCCCGGGCGCTGGCCACCTTGCTCCAACGTGTCGGTCGATCCGGCCATTGGCTGGGTGCGGTGCCGCACGGCATTTTTTTTCCTCTGACACGCGACGATCTGCTTCAAGCCGCGGCGGCAGTGCGCGCCATTCGTGCCGACGAACTCGATAAATTGCAGATCCGGGAAGCACCGCTCGACATCCTGGCGCAGCAGATGGTGGCCGAAGTGGCGGGCGCCGCCGAGCAGACACCCGAGGCGCTTTTGCAGCAGATCCGGCGTGCCTGGCCGTACCGGAATCTATCCCAAACAGATTACGATGCCGTGCTGACGATGCTCTCCGACGGAGTCTCGACGCGGCGCAGTCGCCGCTCCTCGGCAAGGCTGCACCACGACGCAATCGGCGAGCGCTTGCGGCCGCGACGCGGCGCGCGCCTGCTCGCCATCACGGGAGGTGGCTCGATCCCCGACCGGGCCGATTACGCCGTGGTCGAGGAACCTGCTGGCACGCGCATCGGTCGTGTCGATGAAGATTTCGCTATCGACAGCATGCGCGGCGATATCTTTGCGCTGGGCAACCATTCGTGGCGGATCGTGCGGATCGAGACCGGAACCGTGCGGGTCGAGAACGCCGGCCAGACCCCGCCCACCATCCCCTTCTGGTTCGGCGAAGCACCCCCCCGCACGGCCGAACTCTCGCTCGCCGTGGGCGCGCTGCGCGAAGAGATTGTCGCGCGGTTCGGTGACCCCCGCCTGCAGAACATCGATTGGTTGCGCGAATCCTGCGGCCTTGATCCGGCCGGTGCGGAGCAGCTTCTCGATTATATCAAGTCTGGTTTCGAAGCTCTCGGCACGGTACCCTCCTGGAATCGACTGGTGGTCGAGCGCTTCTTTGATGAGGCGGGCGGCATGCAGCTCGTGGTGCACTCGGCCCGCGGCGGGGGCGTCAATCGCGCACTCGGACTGGCCTTGCGAAAACGCTTCTGCCTCACCTTCGATTTCGAACTCCAGGCGGCCGCCACCGACGATGGCGTGCTGCTCTCGCTGGGGGAACAACACAGCTTCCCGCTCGACGGCACGCTCGGCATGTTGCGCCGTGAGACCGTGCGTGATGATCTGGTGCAGGCAGCCCTCAAGGCCCCGATGTTCACCAACCGCTGGCGCTGGAACGCCACCCGGGCGCTGGTGCTGGAACGCTTCTCCGGTGGTCGCCGGGTGCCGGTGCAATTGCAGCGCATGCGGGCGGAAGACCTGCTGGCGGCGGTCTTTCCAGAACAGATCGCGTGTGGGGACAACCACGCTGGTCCGATCGAGCCGCCCGATCATCCGCTGGTCAATCAAACTCTGCATGATTGTCTCGTCGAAGCCATGGATGCCACCGGGCTCGAGCAATTGCTCGATGAAATCCGCTCTGGGGCGGTCGAGATCGTCTCGCGCGAGATGGCGGCCCCCTCCCCCTTCGCCCATGAAATCCTCTCGGCGAGTCCCTGGGCTTTTCTCGACGACGCACCGCTTGAAGAACGCCGCGCCCGCGCCGTCAGCCTGCGTCACGTCGCACCTGCTTTCACCACGGGTCTGGGACAACTCGATCCGGCCGCGATCGACGAAGTCCGCAGCCAGGCCTGGCCCGATATCCGCTCGGCCGACGAGTTGCATGAAGCGTTGCTGGATTTTGTCTGGTTACCGCTGGTGGAAGCCGGCCCCTGGGAAATTTGGCTCGACGAGCTGGTCGCGGCCGGCCGCGCGACCCGGGTTCGCTGGGAGACCCCGAGTCAGGCCGGCCATGCCGCAGTTGCGGCCGAGAAGTTGCCGCTGGCGGTTCTGGCCCTCAAGCCGTTTGCGATCGAGCCCGCGCTACCCGCGCGATCGCAAGCACCAACACCAGCGCAAGACCAACCGATCCTCGAATCGCCCGGTCTTCGTCACGCGGGTTCGAATTCGGAGGGTGCAGCGCCAGCCCCGGCGGCAGAGGTTGATCCTCCGGATTCGAGCGCGGCGGTGCTGCTGGCCGTGCGGGGCTGGCTCGAGTGCCTCGGGCCGGTCACGAGCGGCGGCCTGGCCCTTCGTCTCGGAATCGGGACGCTCGCCGTCGAGAGCGCACTGGCCCGGCTGGAGAGCACGGGTGCGGCACTCCGCGGAAGTTTTGATCCTCTGCTCGACGGCGAGCAATGGTGCGAGCGGCGCCTGCTGGCGCGTATCCACCGACGCACCCTCGGCGCATTGCGGCGCGAGATCGAACCCGTTGATCTACCGACCTTCTTTCGTTTTCTCCTACGCTGGCAGCACCTTGCCGCCGGGACCCGATTGCATGGGGCCGAGGGCCTCGAGACCGTCGTGCGTCAGCTTCGCGGCCTTGAACTGCCGGCCGCAGCCTGGGAAGAGCATGTCCTGCCGGCGCGCCTTGCCGAGTATGCGCCATCGCTGCTTGATACGCTTTGCCTCGGCGGAACAGCCGTCTGGGGTCGCTTCTCCAATGCCGAAGAAGACCGCCCCGAGACATGCGACCTGCAAGTCCGACGACGTTCGCCGTCGCGTAGCGCAAAAATAAGCTTGGCCCCCCGCGAAACACTCGATCTCTTCCTCGCTACCCGGCCGGCGCCCGACGAGCGGGCCTGCCCCGAAACGGCCCAGACTGTTCTTGCGGTCTTCGACCGCCTGGGTGCGCTCTTTCCGGCCGAGATTGCCCGCGAGACCGGGCTTTCCGCAGCATCGGTCGAGGAAGCGCTCTGGGAGTTGGCGGCCCGCGGCCTGGCTACCGCCGACGGCTTCGGGGCGCTGCGCCATTTGCTGGCCACACGGGTTGCGGTCGCCACACCGGATGAGCCCACGCGATTGCGTGTGGTCTCGAAGCGGCGTGCCCCGCCGGCCGGTCGCTGGAGCCGGCTCCGGCGCCAAGCGTCGAGTGGAACCTTCGACGACGCGAGCATCGAAGCCTTCTCCCGCCTGCTGCTCGAGCGCTGGGGGGTCGTCATGCGGGAAGTCTTGGCGCGCGAGACGTTGGCCCCACCCTGGCGTCTTTTGCTTGGCGTCTTGCGTCGTCTCGAAATGCGCGGCGAAATCCGTGGCGGGCGCTTTGTCGCCGGTCTGGTCGGCGAGCAATTCGCCCTGCCCGAAGCGATCCCCGCGCTGCGCGAAGCACGCCGTCTCGACCTCGACGCGACGGTCGTCGTCTCGGCGGCCGATCCCTTGAACCTCGTTGGGATTCTCACCCCGGGCCAGCGCCTGCCGGCGACCTCCGGCCGCTTGCTCACCTTATGCGGTGGGCTACCCGACGCGGCTTGAGCGCGATCTCGAAAATGCTGCGCCCGGAAGAGCATCTCGCCCGCATCGACCCCGTGCTGCGGCCCCTGATCGAACGGATCGGCCCCTGCCGGCTGCGCGTCGAGCGCAGTCAAGAACCGTGGCGGGCGCTGGTGAAGGCGATCACTTCGCAGCAGATCCATATCAAGGTGGCGGCGCGCATCCTCGAACGACTTTCCGCCGTCATTCCCGAAAAAACTTTCCCGGACCCCGAAGACCTGCTTGGGCTTGACGAGGCGACGCTGCGCGGCTGCGGCCTCTCGGCGGCTAAAACAGCGGCAGTTCGCGATGTGGCGAAGCATAGCCTCAGTGGTCTGGTGCCGACGCGCCGCGCCGCGCATCGTCTCAGTGACGAGGATTTGATCGAGCGCCTCGTACAGATTCGGGGCATCGGGCGCTGGTCGGTCGAGATGCTGTTGATCTTCACCCTGGGCCGACCCGATATACTGCCGGTCGGTGATTTCGCGGTGCGTGAAGGCTTTCGCATCACGGCGGGACTCGAGACGCAGCCAAAACCGCGCGACTTGGCCTTGCTTGGCGAACGCTGGGCCCCCTACCGCTCGACGGTCGCCTGGTACCTCTGGCGATCGCGCGATGGTCGGCTGAAATCGGACGAGACGCAAGGAAGAACACCGAGGACAGCTCCGAATGCGGGCTAAGCGGCGCCACGCCGATCGAGGGCGGATTTCAGCAGCAACTGGCAGTAGCTATTGAGACTTTTCCCAGCCTGCAGGGCCCGAACTGCGATGATTTGATGCAGGTCTCCACCTATTCGCAAGACGAATTTCCAGAATAGACTTTGTTCGTGGCCTCGGGCAGGGGCTTCTTGTCCTTCGAAGAGCCGCCCCAGGCCGACCGCGCGGGAAGCTCCGGTCGTGCTAAGGCTCCGCCGATGCGTGCAGGTCCAGGTCGCGTCATCCTCGGCACCGCGGGTGACCGCGCCCATGGTCGGACCACCCTCGTACAGGCCCTCGCCGCCTCCGCCGAACGGCCCTTCGATGCCGCGGCGGCTGGGGAAGGTTCGACGCTGGACCTCGGCTTCACGCCGCACCGGATCGGTGGGCTTGATGTCGGCGTCGTCGATCTCCCCGGACACGAGCACCGCCTCGCCCTCCTGCTGACGCGCCTCTGTGCCGTCGACCTGGTGCTTTTCGTCGTCGCCGCCGACCAGGGGCTGACCAACGCCGCGCGCGACCAACTTGAGGGCCTTCTTGATCTGCACGATCGGCCGATCGTCTTTGCGGTCTCGCGTGCCGATCTCGTCGAACCGCAGCAGATCGCTCAACTGTTGGAGACCCTGCGGGAGGCCACGGCGGGAACGGAGGCAGCGCGACACCCGCCCATCGTGATTTCGACGCTGACGGGGGTCGGAATCGGGGAACTTGGCCAGACGCTCGCCCGGATCGGGGCACGCTTGCGACCTCGCGAACGGGGCACGCATTTCCGAATGCCCATTGATCGGGGCTTCGTGATCGCGGGACGCGGACTCACGGGAGTCGGAACTTTGCTCGCGGGCTCGGTTCGGGTCGGTATGTCGGTGACGGTTTCCGGTGGGGCCACCTCGCGCGTCGCTTCCTTGCTCGCCCTCGGCCAACCTGTGACCGAAGCGCAAGCCGGGCAGCGGCTGATGCTCGGCCTGCCCGATCTTGTGCCTGGAGATCTGACCAGCGGACGCTGGCTCGCGGAGCCTGGTTTCGGCCGCGTGACGGAGCGGTTCGACGCCTTCGTCGAGGCGGGCCGACGCGTCGTCAATGGCCTGCGTTCATTCACGAAGGTCCGCTTCGTTTTCGCCGCGGCCGAGGTCCCCGCCGAAGTGATCCTGCTCGGCGGGCAGGCGAAGCTTGCTCCTGCGGAGTCGGGCTTCTGCCAGATCGCGCTTGAGCGGTCGGTGATGGCCTGCGCCGGCGATCGCTTCGTGCTCGTAGCCGATCCGGGTGGACAGATGCTGGGGCATGGCGAGATCCTGCAGCCCTTCGCAAATCGCCACCAGGCCGAGGGGCAGGCCGCCCTGCCCCATCTGCAGAGCTTGCGCGAGCGCCAAGGCAGCGAGCGAGTTCTGCCTTTTCTCAAATTGCTCACCAAAGCCGTCGTGCCGATCGATTTTGTCGCCCAGGCCCTCGACCTCTCGAGCGACGCCCTGCTCGAAGCAATTCATGCCACGACAGACGTCGTGCTGCTGCCCGATCGCCAGGCACCTTTTGCTCTGATCACCAGCGAAAAATGGGCCCAGCTGATTTCGCATATCGAGTCCACCATCTTAACCTACCTTGCGTCTCATCCCCGCAAGTCCACCATCGACTCCGAGACTCTGCGCTCGCGACTTCGCATCCCGGTGGATCGTGATTTCTTTGATATTGTTCTTGACAAGCTGCAAGCAGCCGGCGTGCTCGTTCAACTTGAGGAAAAAAAGTTTCGGTATGCGGAAATCATCAAAGCCGGCAAGGAGATTACCGTCGTTTTCGGAATCCCCGATCAGGAACAAGGCAAACCTGAATCATCCACAATGGGCCCGAGAGAACTCGCCCTGGCACCCCGCAACCCCGGCCCTGGGAACGAACCCCCGCAACCGGCAGGGGCCGACGACGAACATCTCCTTGAGACTTTTGCTACGGAAATCACGGTGGCCGGCATGGCCCCGCCGGGTGTGGCCCAACTGGCCGCTAGCCGTGACGTGTCCGGACCCCAAAGGCTCCGGTTGCTGCGCCTGCTGGTGGAACGCGGCATCCTGGTGGAGATCGAGGACGGGCTTTTCTTTTCACCTGTTGCCATCGCCCAGGCTGAAACCTGCGTCCTCGAATGCCTGCAAAGCACGCCGACTCTGACCGCAGCCGAATTTCGCAACCGCATCGGCGCCAGCCGTCGCCATGCGCTGGCCCTGCTGGCACATTTTGACGGCATAGGATTGACGGTTCGGGACGGCGACAGTCGCCGCCGGGCATGAGCAACCGCGCCGCCTGGATCGTCGGGGCGGCACTCGTCTGGCTGGCTTTGCTCGCGCTGGGTCCCTCGCTCTTCAATCGCCCCTTCCACACCACCGGCGAGGCGCGCGAAGCAGCCGTCGTGCGCACCATGTTCGAAGGCGGTTCGAAAGTCCTGCCGCGTGTCGACGGCCATCGTATCCCCTCGAAACCCCCGCTCTACCATTGGTTGGCGCTCGGCCTCGGCAGCCTGCGCGGCGGAGTCGACGAGATCTCCGCCCGATTGCCCTCTCTCGTGCTGGCGTCGGCCGCCGTCGGCCTGGTCGCCCACGCGGGCGTGGCCTTGAGTGGTCCTGTCGGCGGCGCACTCGCCGGTCTGCTGCTGCTGACCTCGGTCGAATTTATCCATCAGGCCCGCGTCGCCCGGGTGGATGCGACGCTCTCCTTTTTCTTGACGTGCTGCCTGGTCGCGGCTCTGCAGAGTTGCAGCCTTGGCCCTTCTCGCGGTCGCCGGGCGGCCTTCGCCATCGGCACTCTCGGCGCGACTCTCGCCAAGGGCCCGGTTGGATTGATCCTGCCACTGCTTCTGGTGGCTTTGGCCGGCCTGCTCGACGGCAGGATGGCGGGCACGGCGCCTGAGTGCGGAGGGCGGTTTCGGGCGGCCCGCCGCGCGCTCCTTTCCGTGGGCGCGATCGATGCCGTGCTGCTCACGCTGGTCGTCGCCGGAGCCTGGTACTTCAGCGCCTGGACAATCGGCGGTGAGGATTTCGCAAGCCAGCATTTTCTCAAGGAAAACCTGCTGCGGGTCTTCGCTCCCGAGCGGCTGGGGACCGGGCATCGGCACGGCCCGCTCTATCTTCTGCCCAAATTTCTGCTCGGGGCGCTACCCTTTTCTTTGCTCTTGCCCGCTCTCGCCTGGCACCTCGCACGATCTCGGCCGCTAGACGTCTCGACCCGGTTTCTGCTCGTCTGGTGCCTCGGCATTCTGGTCGTATTCTCGCTCTCGGCCTCGAAGCGGGCGGCCTATCTTTTGCCCGCCTACCCGGCGCTTACCCTGCTCCTTGCCAACCTGCTGGTTGCGCGCGATCCCGACCGCGTCACGCACCGACTCGCCACAGCGGCGCTCGCATTGCTGGGCTCGATTGTCGTCGCGGTCGCCTTGATCGTACTGCTGGCCTCTTTCGATATTCAACTTGATGGCCGGCTGAAGGAGCTGCTCTCGGCCAAGGATCGCCAGGGTCTCGATGTGTTGCTGCATAACGTTCAAGCGGCCCGGCCAGGACTCGTCGTGCCGGGAAGTGGCGCCGCCGGATTCGGATTCTTTGCGCTTTATCTTATCCGCCGCGGGCGTCTAGCTCAGGCGGCGGGCAGCCTTGCCGCAGCCCTGCTCTTCGTGCTGGCCGGGATCCTCCCGCCCTTCGAACAGGCGCTGGCCGCCTCGCGCAGCCACGCCCCCTTCGCGCGGGCCGCCATGGCGAGAGTGGGCGAGCGACAATGCGGCCTGGTCGGGGAAGAGGACCACGCCCTTGCCTTCTATTATGTGGCTCGCCCCTTGCGGCGGTTCAAATCGATGGCCGAGGCCGAAGAGGCAGCTCTTGAGTTTCTGATTACCGATGCAACGACGGGATTACCTGCAGCCTCAAGCTGGACCCTCCTCCTGAAAAGCGCGAGCAGCGGCGAATCCGGCAACAAGCCTCTGGCCCTGCTGCAGCGCAAGGCGTTGCCTTGATCTGCGGTCGCGCCGGATGAACCCCCGCACCGGCGGCTCCTCGCTGGACGCTGCAGCGCAAGGCGTTGCCGTGAGCTGCGGTCGCGGGATGGTCAATGGCCCATGGGCGGCGGCGGCTCGGGAAGCTGTTCCGTCACAGATTCGAGCACGGCTTCATCGACTTCAATGGGTGATGTTTTTCGCAAGCCCGCCATATAACGCTCGACTGCGGCCTGCGTGCTCTGATTTTGCAGGGTCGATCGAAGCTGCTCCTCGAGTTCCTCGAAGGGGCGGATGGCCCCATCTCGACGCTCGACAAGCTGAACGATGTGGAAACCGTATTGCGTCTCGACGATCTCGGAAATCTCGGCGGGCGCCTTGAGTTCAAAGGCAACCACTTCGAACTCGGGCACCATCCTGCCCCGCCCGAAGAAGCCGAGATCACCGCCGCGACGCGCCGAAGATGGATCAGTGGAATGGGCTTTGGCCAGTTCTGGAAAGCGCTCGGGTGCGGCAACCACCTGGTCGCGAAGTCGCATGGCCTCCTTCTTATCCTTGACCAGAATATGCCGGGCTCGCACGCGGTCGGTCGAGTAGCGCAAAGGTTCTTTGTCGTATTCCTGGCGCACCTCGCCGTCGGTCGGTGGCGGAACCTCGCGGATTTCAGTCAGTCGGCTCTGAACGACCAGCCGGCGACGAAGCGCGTCCACCTGGCGTACGATCTCCGGCTTGCGGTCCACACCAAGCGCCAGCGCGTCGGCCAGGACCAATTCCTCAAGCGCCAGGTTCTCTGCCATCTGTCGCCATAATTTTGGCGTCATGCCGCGACGCTGGCGGGCCGGCAGCGCCTCGAACCGCAAACGAAGTTGCTCGGCCGTCAGCATGCTCTTGCCGAAACGCAGGACGACGACTTCGTTTTCCGGGGCCGGCGCAGTTCGGGCCCGGACCGCGGCCGGAGCAGGTGGGGCCAACTCCGAGGCAGCGGCAGACGGCTTGTCCAGGGCGGGCGATGCCGTCGGCGGCAGCGGAGCCGCCTCGCAGCCATAAAGGATGCTGCCCAAAACGAAGCCCAATGCCACCGCCCACCGATCCGACATTTGGCTCCGATTAGCCGAAACCCGCACCCGCAAAAACCCGTTTCCCTGAGATTTTCCCGACCTCAATTCAATCCGTCCCGCATTCTGGGAGAAAGCCCTTGCCCGGCCCCCTTCCGTTCAGGCACTAATAGACCTCTGCGGTGATGTGGACCCAGCTTAGAGCGTCGTACCTGCCCGAGACCACGCCCGTGACCCAAACGGTTGCGGTCGGAGGTGGTGCTGCGCCAGCAGCAAACCAGCCAGCCGCCAATACCGGAACCATAGGGAGACAAGACATGGAGGAAGTTCTGCGCCAGGCCGAAGCGCTGCTGCGTTTTTCGGGCGAGGTCGATAGCCGCATGACGGAGAGCGGACTCGGCGGCGTCGCCGGGGTGATCGAACGCTACGTGCAGCTTCGCCATGCCCTCGATCGGCTCAGCCAGCGCGAACTCGATTGGGCGAAATCCGAGGTGGACCGCCTCATCCAAACCTTGCAGGGAGTGGCCACGCAGCTCGAGCAATTGCGTGCGATCAAGCTCGCGATCGTCGACCCGAACTGAAGCGCTCGGCAAGGCAGGTTCCGAGAAGAACTCCAAGCCCGTCAAATCCAACATCGACCGGGGAGCCAACGCGTTCGGGAACAAAGGTCTGGCGGATCTCGTCAATCCCGGCCCAGGCGAGCCCGAGCACCAACGCAGTCACGACGATTCTTTGGCGCGACCGGCCTGCAACGCCAAGCGCCCGCACCAGCAAGGCGGCGAGAATGGCGAATTCGGTGATGTGGGCGAGTTTACGAACACCGCCGTGCAGCAGTTCCAGCGTCGCCGCCGAAGCACCCGGCAGCAGGAAGCCCAGCAGCGGCAGCAGGAAGCGCCGCGTCTCCTCGCCCTGAAAGCTGCTGCTTGAGAATGTCCAGATGATCGCCGCCCAGGCGACGACCGGCAACCAGCGCGACGCGCTCTGGCTCACGGGGTCGGTGGCCGATTCCCCCGCTCGCGTTCGATCTCCAACGCGTAGGCGAATTGGCGCGCGTTCTGAAAGCCGCCCTGGATGCGCCGTCCGTTGAAGAAAAGCGTCGGGGTCGATTCCACGCCAGCAGCAGCGCCAGCCTCGACATCACTCTTGAGCCGGGCTTTTGCCTCTGGCGAGCCCATACACGCTTCGAGTGCCTTGACATCCAAACCGGCGCCACCGCCGTAGTCGAGAAGATCCTTGGGCTCGAAGTTCGGCTGGTTCTCGAAAAGAATGCGGTTGTACTCGAAACCACGCCCTTGCCGATCGGCACAGATCGAAGCCAACGCCGCCAGGCAGGCGTGTTCGTGACCCTCGAATTTAACGGCCGAGTTGCACGATTTATTGAGCGGAAAGTTGCGCAGGACGACGCGCACATCCTGCTTGCCCCGCGACGCCGTCTCTTCGAGATCCAGAAAAGCGCGCTTGCAGTGGGGGCATTCGAAGTCGAGAAACTCGACCACAATGAGCGTCCGTCCCGGATCGGCGTCGGGCTCGATCCCGCCCAGCGCCACCACGGGTTGTGAAATATAGTAGGCGTAGAACCTCGGTTCAGCGCGCCGGATCTGGGCGACCGAGAGGGGCCCGGTCGGGATCGAATCGCCTGCGGTCTGCACGAGGTAGAGCAGGACCACCGCGAAAACGCCGAGCGCCGCACCCCCACCTGCCCAAGGCAGGAGCGACTTGCCAGGCGCGGCGTCCGGAAGGCCGCGCGCGAGAATGACCGCTGCCCCCAGCAATGCGAAGATGGTCGCATCCATCGAGAGGCAGATCGGGCAGCCCACCCCGATCGCCGCCACCGAGACCGCCAGGAAATAAAGTGCAATGGCACTCATCGCCACAGTGGTCGTGAGCAGCAGCCGGGACCGCCGGGACCGCTCGGCAGCCGACGATGCCTGCAAAAGGCTGACGGAAAGAGCCGCCGTGCCGATGAAGGCAAGGCCCGACCAGGCCGCAATCGGGACGCCAAAGAATTTCGCCCAGGGGGAGCCCAGCACCGCGTCGCAGGACAGTTCCGCCGATACATGGCAGAAGCTGGCGAACGCCCCCTGGCTTCCTGCCGCACTAAAATGGATAACCAATGCAACCGCACCCAGCCCAAATCCGAGGATCGAGAGCGCCAAAGCCACCATCGCGAGCGGCCGCTGGGCATTCATCGCGGGCTGATTTGATGTGCGACGAGTGCTTGCCATGAACTTCGTAAACCGTAGCCGCGCCCCTCTGGGGTTTCAAACGAGCCTTTGCCGCGTCCTGAGTTTTAGGCACGTGGTCGTTGCACTCCTCGCCACGTTGCTCTGCCTGATGGGCCGCGCGCAGCCGGTCCTGGCTGGCGTCGAAGCGACCCCGTCCGCCCCGGCGGCCGCAGCAGCCGCCACCAACGCGTTGCAGCAGCCGGTCCAGAACGGCCTGCTGGTACGCGGCTTCGGCGACAAGCCGCTCGGCTGGCGAAGCGAGGCCTGGAGCTCCGAACTCGGCACAAGCTTCGGCTGGAACCACGAGGGAGTCGCGCCGGGCGTCCTGCTGGTGCGAAATCCAAAACCCAACGACGCCCGTTGGGTGCAAAGCGTGCCGGTGCAGCCCGAGCGTTGGTACGGAATCTCGGGCTTCGTCCGCGCCCGCGGTGTGACGGACGAGGGCATGGGGGCGAGCCTCTCAACGCTCACAGGTTACCAGCACTCGCGTGAAATTCGCGGCGAGGATTCCGGCTGGCAAGCGGTCTCGCTCTTCGTGCGCACCGGTCCCGGTCAACACAGCCTCGACGTCGCCTGCCGCCTCGGTACCTATGGAAGGATCGCCAGCGGCGAAGCCGCCTGCACCGGGATCGAGGTGGTCGAGGTTGCCGCCCCGCCCGTAGGCGCCGCCTTCGTCTACAGCGAAGCCCAATCGAAGCCTGCCACCGGCGGCCTGCCGGCTGCGACCGCCATGCTGGCGCTGCTGGTGCTCGGCTTGCTGCGTTTCACACGCCTCCCCGAATCCATGCCCGGACGCGAGCGGGCACTGCTCTGGTCGATCCTCGGTGGCACGCTGGCGCTCAAATGCCTAGTTGCACCCTTCTTCGCGTACCAGGTCGATATCGGCACCTTCACCGCCTGGGCGACACGCCTGAGCACGCTGGGGCCGGCGGGTTTTTACGAGACCGGCTACTTCGCCGATTATCCGCCCGGCTATATGTATGTGCTCTGGGGCGTCGGCCTGCTCGCCGATTCGCTCGGTTTGGCCTGGAACGCAGGCAGCTTCCGCGTGCTGCTGAAATTGCCGGCGCTGTTTGCCGACGCCGCCGTGACGCTGCTGATTTTCGTTCGTCTCCGTCCGAAATCAAAATCTCTGGCCTGGGTGGCTTCGCTCTCGTTTCTGCTCAACCCCGCCCTGATCGTCGACTCGACGATCTGGGGACAGACAGATTCCGTTCTTGCGCTATTGGTCCTGTTGGCCCTCTTCTTCTTGCAGGAAAAACAGATCGAGCTGGGATGGGCCTTTGCCGCTCTCGCCGTCCTGACCAAACCCCAGGCTCTCCTGCTGGTGCCGTTACTCGTCCTTGTGCCCCCCGGTTGGTGGCGCGGCTTGCGGCCGCTGGGGGCGCTGGTGGCGGTCGTCGCTACGATCTTTGTCGTTGCCGAACCTTTCCGGGGCGATCGGCCCTGGAGCTGGCTGATCGACCTCTATTTCGGCACCACCGGCTACTACGCCGAGACCTCCGTCAATGCGATGAACTTGCCGGCGCTGCTTTTCGGTATGCGCGCCAGCGATGCGGAACTGGTCGGCGGCCTGACGCGTCAAGCCTGGGGCTTCATCCTCGGCGGCCTGATCGGCCTGCCCTTCTTCTTTTTCTGGTTTAAACGCCAGACGCGCAGTCTGCACATCCATCTGCTCGCCGCCGCCGCGCTGGTCGCTTTTTGTTGCTTGACCCGAATGCACGAGCGCTACCTCTACCCCTTCTTCCCGCTGGCCGCCCTGCTTGGCCCGGTGGGGCTGGTCGGAATCATTTATTGGACGCTCTCGGCCCTGTTCCTGACCAACGAACTTGTCGTCTACGCCGAACAGGCCAGCGCCACCGCCGGTCCGGCCTGGCTGTGGATGACCACAGCCGTCGCCACCCTCGCGATGGTGCCGGCGTGGCTCGTGCTCGGTTGGCGCGCGGCCCGCGGCGTGACGAATACGCTGGCTGCGACCGACGCGCTCGAAGCGGCACACGTCTTCGCCCCGGCAGCCGTCGCCTTTGAAGCCGCGCCCCCAAAGGGTCGGCGCAAGCCTGCCGCTGCCGCGGTCGTGGTCGAACCCGCACCTGCCTGGAGTGCGCTTGAGATCGTTTTGCTGGTCGTTCTCACGGGTGGCGCGCTCGCGCTGCGACTCTGGGAGATCGGTTCCCCGGGTGAAATCGTATTCGACGAAGTCTATTTCGTCGAACAGGCCCGCAACTATCTCACCGGCAAGGATTTTCTCGATCCCCACCCGCCTTTTGCCAAGCTGATGATCGCATTGAGTCAATGGATTTTCGGCGACGAACCGCGTGGCTGGAGGATCGCCAACGCGCTCTCGGGAACGGCCTTGGTGCCGCTCGCCTGGGTCTTGGCGCGACGACTCTTCCATCGTCGGATCCTGGCCGGTTTCGCCGGCTTGATGATCACGATCGACGGCCTCTTCCTGGTCGATTCGCGGATTGCGGTCATCGATATCCACTACGTGACCTGGGCGGTGCTGGCCTATGTACTGACGCTTGGGCTGCTGCGGGACCGGGCCTACCAGGTGCGTTCGCGGCTGATGCTGACTGGAGCCGTGATCGGGATTTCGGTCGGCGCCAAGCTCTATATTCCCTTCTTCAGCTTCCTGCTGGTGCTTGGCACGATCGCCTTTGGTGGCTTCGGCGAGGCGCGGCGACTTTCGGTCTCGCCCTGGCGTTATCTGCGACGGCCGATCCTGACCGTTGGCTGGACCGCGTTTGGCGCCTACCTGCTGACCTTCCTGCCACATTTTCTCTGGGGCTGGTGGACCAGCCCCTTTGATTTTATCCGCTACATCGCCATCGAAGTGCCGGAGTACCAGGCTGCGGTTGCCGCCGCGACACACCCCTACTCCTCGAATTGGTGGACCTGGCCGCTGCTTTTGCGGCCGATCTGGTATTTTTGGAAAGACCCAGGACCTGCGCCCGGCATGGTGGTGGGCATCTGGGGGTCGGGGAATCCGGCCTTGTGGTGGGCATCGGTGCCGGCGCTGATCATCGCCGGCTGGCACGCCGTGCGCGAGCGGCGCTTCGATCTGGGCTTCGTGGTGGTCGGCTGGGCCATCCACCTGGCGCCCTGGATCCCGATCGGACGGACGCTCTTTCTCTACCACTATCTCCCTTCTCTTTTCTTCGCGCTACTGGCGCTCGCCTGGCTTCTCGACCGACTCTGGCAAGGCGAAGGAACGGCGGTCGAACGCGGCCTGCTCGGGCTGGCACTCGGCTTGAGTCTGGCTCCGGTGGCCGGGGCGATCGCACAACCTTTTGGACTCTACGTGCTCGGCTCCGGGCTGCTGGCTTTCGAAATCTTGACGCTGCGAAGTCGGATCGCACCGATCCTGCTCGGACGGACGGCGGTGACGGTCTGGACCGTCGTTGCCCTTTTACTGTCCTGGTATTTCCTGCCCATCTGGATGGGCACGCCACTTCCCCGCAGCGAATGGGAAGCGCGCATGTGGCATACCAGCTCGGCCATCCTGAGCTGGATCTAGACGAGGCGGAGAGAAACGTGATGGTGAGGCAGACAACCTGGTCTCCATTGTTCGCAGCCACGGCGTTGTTTGGGCTGCTGCTGACCCCGTCAGCAACGCACAGCGCCGAGCCGACTTCCCAGGAGCTTCTGCTCAACGGCATCCTCTCGGCCGGTGCCGACGGCCAGCCTGCGGACTTCGGCCATGTCGCCTACCTGAGCGAAGCCAGTGCCTCGGTCTTTGGCTGGTCGGTGGACACGAGTGGAATCGGAACGCTTTCGATCGATAGCCTGAAGCCAAACGACGCCAGGTGGACGCAAACCGTCCCGGTGCAACCTGGAACCTGGTATCGACTGACCGGATGGGCCCGCACCGAAGACGTCGGGGCACAGAATCGGGGTGCTGCGCTCTCGATCATGGGCACCTTTCACGAATCCCAGGATCTACGCGGCACGCAAGGTTGGACGCCACTGGCACTCTGGGTCCGGACGACCGCGGCCCAGACCACGCTGGAAGTGGCCTGCCGACTCGGCGGCTACGCTTCACTCAATAGCGGACGGGCCTGGTACACCGCTCTTTCCCTGCAAGCTTCGGGTGCACCGCCCGAGGGCTCGGCCTTCGTTTTCGGCGGTCAAGTCGAAGTCCGGGAGGAGGGTTCGCCGATCTGGGTGCAAATCCTGGCCGCTCTGGTGGTGGTCGGCTTGGCCCTGCTGGTCTGGCGCTACGTGCTGCCACCATCAGCCCATATTCCGCAATGAAGTTTCCCGCAGCGCGGATTGCGGCTCTGCTGGTTCTGCTCACGCTCTTCGCCGGCGTGCTGCGCTTTGCTGCCATCGGCTTTGGCCTGCCGGACCGCTTCCGGCCGGATGAAGAATACCTGGTCGCCAACGCACTCGGCTTCCAGGAGGACTCCAATCCTCATTTTGCGATCTACCCGGCGGCGCAAATCTACCTGCTCCACGCGGCGCTGCGCCTCTCGACAGCGCTGGAGGGACACGAAGGGGATTTTCACACGGCATACGCGGGCGCCGCTGGGCTCGGCCGGGCCCATCTGATCGGCCGCGGCCTCGCCGCGACATTCGGAACGGCCTCGGTTCCAGCACTGTACTGGGCGCTGGCACCCGCCTGGGGCACGGGGGCTGGGCTCGCGGCCGCAGCCGTGCTCGCAACCTCGACGCTGCACGTCCGCGAGTCGAAATACGCGACAACCGATGCCGCCTGCACCTTCTGGCTGGTCCTCGCCATCGGAGCGGCACTTCGGGTCGTCCGCGGCGGGCGGTTGCGCTCTTCGCTCGCGCTCGGCGTATTCACCGGACTTGCCACGGCAACCAAATATCCGGCGGCAGCTTTCCTGGTCGCGCTCGGACTCGCCCATATCGGCGCCCGACATCGCGAAGGCCGCAGCCTCTGGCGCACGGCCTTTGATCTGCGCGCGTGGTCGTCGGTCTGGGTCGCCGCCGCTGTTTTCGTCGCCGTTACGCCCTGGCTTTGGCTCGATTGGGCCCAGACCGTCGCCGATTTCGAGTACCAGCGCGGTTTTGTAACTCATGGAATTGGAAATGCCTTCTCGGGGCACGGCTGGCTCTGGCTTCTCGGCACGGCGCTACCCGACTCGCTCGGGCCCGAACTGGCCCTTGCCACCATCGCTGCCACCCTCTGGGCTGCGCTGGTTCGGCGGCCGCCGGGTGCTTTTTCGTTGCTGGCATTTCTTCTCGTCGCAGCGGCCGGGATCTCTGCGAGCCATTACGTTTTTTATCGCTACCTGCTGGTGCCGCTCCCGGTGTTGGCCGCCTTCACCGGCTTGGGTCTCGCCGCGGTGGGGGCCAGGCTGCGGGCCAGGTTCGGCAACCCGATCGGATTCGCCATCACCTTATTGCTCGTGGCAGCACTGCTGCTTCCCGGCACGATTCGCGACTACAAGCTGATCCGGCTCTTCGGCAGACGCGACAGTCGCACGATGGCACGAGAGTGGATCGAGCAGAATGTTCCCCCGGGCGTGCCGATCGCCACGACGGTTCCCGATTCGCCCTATGGCAAGCCCCAACTCGAGGGGCGGAACCCATGGATTTTGCTTGACTCCCCGATGAGTCTCGCCAGCCGCGGCGTGCATTGGGTGCTGCTCGACGAGAGCCCGCTGCGCTTCTACTCACCTCCAGCGCCAGCCGATCTGATCGAGAGCCTGCAGAACCTCGGCCAGGTCCGGCTCGATGTGAACCCACACAAACCCGCCAGCCCAGAACCCGTTTTCGATCAGGCGGACGCGTTCTATATCCCACTGCAGCACGGCTCCAGCATGAAACGCCCGGGGCCGCGGATCCGGATCTGGGAAATCGACCCAACGAAAGGAAAGACTCCATGAGCAGCAAGGATTCAATCGTCATCTACCACAACCCGGTCTGTTCGAGCTCGCGCGGGGCCCTCGAAATTCTCCGCAGTCGCGGCCTCGAGCATGAGGTGATCGAATATCTGCAAGAGCCCTTATCGCAGAAGGATTTTGAAAACCTGTTGGGGATGCTCTCCGGCGAACCGGGTGAATTGGTCCGACGCGACAAGCGCTTCAAGGAACTCGGCCTCGATCCGACGACCCTTTCGACGGCCACCGGCGTCACCGCAACCTTGCTCAAGCATCCCGAACTGATGCAGCGCCCGGTCATCGTCAGGCACGGTCGCGCCGTGATCGCTCGCCCGCCGGAGAAGATTGACGAGGTGCTCTGAGGGGCAACGAGGGCGGGCCCTCCACGCAACGACGGCTTCCTCTGAATCTCGGCTCAGGAGGGCGGCGATACGGTGGCGGGACCGAGCACCCAACGCACGCGGCCGCGGGCTCGCAACACGCCGGCAAGCTCGGCCGCAGCCGGTTCTGCTCCGAGAAAAAGATCGATCCTCCCCGCTCCGCGGATCGCCGCCCCACGATCCATCGCCACCACCGCGCGGCGGAGTGTTCCGCCTCCGGGCAGCGGCGCTTCGAGCAGCCCGACGCTGCCGAGCGGCACCACCGCCGAATCGACCGCCACCGAGCGCCCCGGAATCAGCGCAACGCCGAGGGCTCCGGGAGGCCCGCTCTTTTCCGAAACCGCGATCTCGCGGAAGAAAACAAAGCGCTGGTTGCTGTGCAGGATCGAGGTGACGCGCGTCGGATTCGCCCGCAACCAGGCCTTGATCGCCGGCGCCGTCGCCTGGCCGAGTGGTATCTCGCCGAGATCGACCAGAACTTTCCCGATGGCGGTATACGGCCGACCGTTGGTGCCGGCATAACCGACTCCGATCACACGACCATCCTCCAATTGCAGACGTCCCGATCCCTGGATATGTAGAAAAAAAAGTTCGATGGCATCGTCCACCCAGAAAATCTCAAGCCCTTTATTCGCCAGTACGCCACCATCAATCGCCGCTCGCGTCGGGTAGGGCCCGGGATCCTGCGGCATCGCCAGGATCGGCAGGACGAAGCGGCCCTGCCGTCGGCGCCGTCCCGCGAGGAGGGGTTCGTGGTAGCCGGTCAGCAGGACGCGGTCGGTGCGCCAGGCGGGTAAGCGCGCGAGCGTGTCCTCGGGACTCTCTGGCGGGTCGTCGCAACGCAACGGCATCGCGAAGTCCCGCAGTCGCCGCCGCAGCCCGGCGTCGGAAATCACGGCGGCACTGCTGAGAACAGCATTTTTCAAAGAGCAGGTGTCGGTGCCAACGACCGCGGCAGTCGGCGCCGCACCTTGAACGGTTGGGGGGGAGCCGTTCGGCAAAGGGCCAAGCGCCGGTACCTGGGTGACAGGGGCGCAACTGAACACCACCGCCACACAGGCCAGCCAGAGACCCCGCCCCAACAAGTCTCGCGGTATCAGCCAATCGAGCCGCGGTCGGCTGACGCCCAATGCTGGCAAGACCCCGGTGGTGCGGCTAGGCTGGCGCTC